>JAUXNZ010000318.1 GCA_030682595.1 Rhodocyclaceae bacterium
TTCCACGCGCTCGACCAGAAGCACATCGCCGGCATTGCCCGCATCCAGTTGCAATATCTGGAAAAGCGTCTGGCCAAGCTTGAGATGTCGATGGAAGTGTCAGACGCCGCTTTGGCCAGCATCGCGGAGGCCGGCTTCGACCCGGTGTTCGGGGCGCGACCGCTCAAGCGGGCGATTCAGGAACGCATCGAAAATCCGCTGGCTAAGGCGATTCTGGAAGGCAGGTTCGGCGCGAAGGATCGTATTCGCGTCGAGGTGAAGAGCGGCCGGCTGGAGTTCAGCAAGCTGTAAGCGCTTTGTGGCGCGGGCAGGTGACGAGGTGATCGTTCACCATGCCCGTCGCCTGCATGTGCGAGTAAATCACCGTCGGACCGACGAAGCGGAAACCGCGCTGCTTCAATTCCTTCGCTAGCGCCTCGGCGACTGGCGTGTAAACCGGCACCTCGTCGAGATGCTGCCAGCGATTGGTAACCGGTTGGCCGTCGACGAATTGCCAGAACAAGGAATCGAGGCTGCTCCCTGACTCGTACAGCGCCAGCGTGGCGCGGGCGTTGGCGATGGCGGCGGCGATCTTGAGGCGATTGCGCACGATACCGGCGTCGTCGAGCAGCCGCGCCACATCTGGTTCGCCGTAACGGGCGATTTTTTCGACTGCAAAATGATCGAAGGCGCGGCGGTAGTTTTCGCGCTTCTTCAAAATCGTCAGCCACGACAATCCCGCCTGCGCACCCTCAAGAATCAGGAACTCGAACAGTGTGCGTTCGTCATGCCAGGGCACGCCCCATTCCCTGTCGTGATACGCCACATAGAGCGGATCGTTTCCACACCATGGGCAGCGTTCCATAGCGCCGTCCTGCCAGCGCCGACTTTTAGTTGAGCGCCAACACGCCGCGCTTGAGGCCCGGGTCTTCGGGGTGCGGCGAAAGCACGAAGCCGAGGCCGGAGACGAACTGGATCATGCGGCGATTTTCGGCGAGGAAGTCGCCGTTCATGAACTTGATGCCGCGCGAGCGGGCGGTGTCGATGATCACGCCCATCAGTCGACGCGCCAGGCCCTTGCCCTGCCAGGCGTCGGCGACGACCACGGCAAACTCGCAGGATTCGCCATCCGGGTTCATGGCATAACGCGCCACGCCGACCTCGACTTCGCGTCCGGCAAGCTCGGTCAGGGCAACGAAGGCCATCTCGCGGTCATAGTCGATCTGTGTCAGGCGCACCAACTGGGCCTGCGACAGCTCACGCAGGGTGTTCATGAAGCGGAAATACTTGGTTTCGGCCGACAGGTTCCTGACAAACTCCTGCTCCAGATCGGCATCTTCCGGGCCGATCGGGCGGATGACGACATTCTGGCCGTCCTTGGTCTGGTACTGCGTGACCAGATGCGACGGATAGGGGTGGATCACCATATGGTCGTAGCGCCCGGCGGTCAACGACAAATTGTCGATGACAACACGGGCATCGACCGCCACCGCACCATTCTCGTCGACGATCAGCGGATTGATATCCAGTTCCTGAATCCAGGGCAGCTCGCAGACCATCTCGGAAACCCGCAGCAGCACGGCTTCCAGGGCTTCCATGCTGACCGGCGGCATGTTGCGGAATTCACCGAGCCGGGCCGAGGTGCGGGTAGAAGCCAGCATGTCGGCAACGAGAAAGCGGTTGAGCGGCGGCAGGGCCACGGCGCGATCCTTGCCGCAGGCATCGATGCCCGCCCCACCGGGGCCGAAGATGACGGTCGGACCGAAAATCGGATCCTTCGTCATGCCGACCATCAGTTCGCGGCCATTGGTCTTCTGGATCATCGGTTCGATGGCAATGCCGTGGATCACGGCGTCGGGCCGATTCTTTTTCACCTCGTCGATGATCTGGCTGTAGGCATCCCGCACGGCGGCCAGCGCAGTGAGATTCAGGCGCACGCCGCCCGAATCGAGTTTATGGGTGATTTGCGGCGAGTCGATCTTCATCACCACCGGCAGGCCCATTTCCTCGGCCAGCACCATCGCCTCGGAAGGCGAACGCGCCACCACCGTCTGGGCGATGGGGATGCGGAAAGCCGCCAGCAGGGCCTTCGATTCCATTTCATTGAGCGTCTTGCGGCCCTCGGCCAGAGCGGATTCGATCACCAGCCGCGCCGATTCGAGTCTGGGTGGCGTGTGGTCGGAAATCGACGCCGGGGCCTGCATCAGCAATTGCTGGTTGCGGTAGTAGCTGGCGATGTGCGAGAACAGTTCGACCGCCGGATCCGTGGTGCGGAAGGTGGGAATGCCGGCGCCGCGGAACAAGAGCCGCGCCTCCTTCACCTGCTCTTCGCCCATCCAGCAGGTGACCAGCGGCTTGTCGGTCTTTTTCGCCACTTCGATGACCGCGCGGGCCGTCTGCGTCGGGTCGGCCAGCGCCTGCGGGGCCAGGATCGCCAGCACGCCGTCGACCCCGTCGTCTTCGAGACAAGCGGTGATCGTGGTGGCGTAACGCGCCGGATCGGCGTCGCCGACCAGATCGATCGGATTGGCCTTCGACCAGGTTGGCGGCAGCGCTTCATTCAGTTTCTGGAAGGTGGCCGCCGCCATTTCAGCGAGCGCAATGCCAATGTCGGCGGCATGATCAGCCGCCAACACGCCGATGCCGCCACCGTTGGTGACAATCATCAGGCGATTGCCACGCGGGCGGAAATGCGAAAACAGCGCCTGCGCGGCGGCGAACATCTGCCCGACATTGCCCAGGCGCACCACGCCGGCGCGCCGCAAGGCCGCGTCGAACACGTCGTCGGCACCGATCAGCGCGCCGCTATGCGATTGCGCGGCCAGCTTGCCGGCAGGATTGCGCCCGCCCTTGATCAACAGCACCGGCTTGCAGCGCGCGGCGGCGCGCAACGCGCTCATGAAACGCCGGGCATTCTTGATGCCTTCGATGTACAAAAAAATGTTTTCGGTGCGCGGATCGGAAACCATGTAGTCGAGCACTTCGCCAAAATCGACATCGCTCTCGGCGCCCAGCGAAACGACGTTGGAAAACCCGACATTGTTGGGCAGCGCCCAGTCGAGAATCGCCGTACATAGCGCGCCTGATTGCGAGATCAGCCCGACCGTGCCGGGGTTCGCGCTGCTGTGGGCATAGGTGACATTCACGCCACTGCCGGGACGGATCAAGCCCAGGCAGTTGGGACCCAGCAGGCGCACATTGTGACGCCGCGCACTCTCCAGCATGGCGCGGGCCAGATTGACCCCGCGTGAACCCATTTCGGCAAAACCACCGGAAATAATGATGGCGTTGCGGGTGCCGGCGCGGCCGCAGGCGTCGATGATGTCCGGCACGGTTTCGGCCCGGGTGCAGATCACCGCCAGATCAAGCCGCTGCGGGATGCTCTCGACCGAGTCGTAAGACAGTTGGCCAAACACCATTTCATGGCGCGGATTGACGAGGAACAAACGCCCCGGAAAGCCGCCATCGATGACGTTTTGCGCCATGGTATGGCCAATCGAACCCGCCGTCTCGGAAGCGCCGATGATGGCGATCGATTTGGGTTCGAAGAGAGAAGTCAGATAATGCTGTTCGTAGTTCATGTTTTTTCCGCTTTATCTTGTGGATTTGCGGTAATACTGCGGCGGCAATGCTGCGATGCAACATAGGATACTCATCAACATGAAAATTCGCAACAGGGATCAGCATGGAAAAAGATCACGAAATCAGGCCCGGTCAATCGCTCGAACTGCTCAAGGAACTCCACATCCTGACCCGGGACGGCCGGATGAACCAGGACAGCCGGCGCAAATTGAAGCAGGTCTACCACCTCTACCGGTTTGTCGAGCCGCTGTTGCAGGAAAGCCGGCAGACATCGTCCGACATTCAACTGGTGGACATCGGCGCCGGCAAGTCCTATCTCGGCTTCATCCTTTACGACCTGTTTTTCAAGGGACTGAATAACGGTTCGCACATTTACGGCATCGAAGCCCGGCATGAACTGGTCGAAAAATCCCGGGCGCTGGCCGGCAGACTGGGATTTCCCGGCATGTCCTTTCTCGACAAAACCGTGGCCGACGCGCTGACGGCCCCTGAACTGCCGGCCAGGATCGACATCGTCACCGCCCTGCACGCCTGCGACACAGCCACCGACGATGCGATTCGCTTTGCCCTCGGCCGCCAGGCGGCTTTCATCGTGCTGGCGCCATGCTGCCAGGCCGAAGTCGCCGCGCATCTGCGAAAAAACAAGGGCAAGGCGCTGGCCAACCCGCTGGCGGAACTTTGGCGCCACCCGCTCCACACGCGGGAATTCGGCAGCCAGGTCACCAATGTGCTGCGCTGCCTGCAACTCGAAACCCATGGTTACCAGGTCAGCGTCACCGAACTGGTGGGCTGGGAACACTCGATGAAAAACGAGCTGATCATCGCCCGCCACAACGGCCAGCCCGGCAAACATCACGCCGCACGCCTCGATGCACTGCTTTGCCTGCTGGGACTGGAAGACCTGCGCGAGCGCTTTTTCACTCCACAATTTTCGCCGTGAATGCAGCCGACGCAGGGACGGCGAAGGGGTCGCCGACGGGTCGTCGAGCAGAATTTTTTCTTTGGTTATAGACAGAACTTTTCATATACCGCACTGGGTGCGGAATGAGCATCGATTGCCGGCCTGTCAACCCCCCGGAATCGGTAGCTTTTTTGCATTGCAGCAATCACAACGGGGTGCATCAACCCGCCAAAACACCCCAACAGACTGATTTTTCGTGTCCTTTTTGTGGTGCAAAACATACTATATGTAGTGGTATAAATTGGACTATCTACTAGACAAAATACTAACTAATTGTTTTTTATAAAGTAAATATTTTCTTCTTCACACTGTCCGGAGGACTGTCTATCCTTCGCAGCTCTCGCCTCACCGGCAAACCCACTTCCAACCTAAACACGGGCCCAACCATGACCATGGATCACACCACCGTCGAAACCGATCAGGATTTTCAAGATGAATATACGGGACAACTGGGCCTGCCCCTGCCCCAGGAAATCTCGGGCGAGGTGCTGATCGAGAAGTACGCCAAGGGCAATGAACGCAATGTGCACGACGTGCGCTCCCGCGTCGCCCGGGCCCTCGCCGCCATCGAGACCGAGCAAAAGCAGGCCTGGTGGGAGCCGCATTTCCTTGATGTCCAGGAAAATGGCTTCGTTCCGGCCGGCCGCATCAATTCGGCGGCCGGCACCGACCTGTGCGCCACCCTGATCAACTGTTTCGTGCAGCCCGTGGGCGATTCGATCTCCGAGGTCGTCGATGGCCGCCCCGGCATCTACACCGCCCTCTCGCAATCCGCCGAAACCATGCGCCGCGGCGGCGGCGTCGGCTATGATTTTTCCAGCATTCGTCCCAGCGGCGCCCATGTGAAAGGCACGCAATCGCGCGCTTCCGGCCCCGTGTCCTACATGCGCGTCTTCGACCGGTCCTGCGAAACGGTCGAGTCGGCCGGTTCGCGCCGTGGCGCGCAGATGGGCGTGTTGCGTTGTGATCACCCGGACATCGAGGCCTTCATCCACGCCAAGGACAAGGGCGATCTGTCGAACTTCAACATTTCAGTCGGCGTCACCGATGCCTTCATGGCGGCGGTCGAAAGCAGCGACGACATCGAACTGGTACATCGCGCCGAGCCCTGCGCCGACGTCAAGAACAAGGGCGCCTACCAGCGCGACGACGGCATGTGGGTCTATCGCAAGATCCCCTCGCGCGAGCTGTGGGACCAGATCATGCGCTCGACCTACGATCACGCCGAACCGGGCATCCTGTTCATCGATCGCATGAACAAAGACAACAACCTCAATTATTGCGAGACCATCGAGGCAACCAACCCCTGCGCCGAGCAGCCGTTGCCCCCCTATGGCTGCTGCTGCCTCGGCTCGGTCAACCTGACCAAGTTCGTCAATCACCCCTTCGAAGAGACGGCCGATTTCGATTACGCCGCCTTCGGCCGGGTCATCGACGTTTCGGTGCGCATGCTCGACAACGTACTCGACGCCACCCACTGGCCCCTGCCCCAGCAACAGGCGGAAGCGGCGGCCAAGCGCCGCATCGGCCTTGGCTTCACCGGCCTGGGCGATGCACTGATCATGCTCGGCCAACGCTACGACACCCATGATGCGCGCGCCACTGCCGCAAAAATCTCCGAATACATGCGCGACCGCGCCTACCTCGCCTCGGTGGAACTCGCCAAGGAGCGTGGCGCTTTCCCACTCTTCAATGCCGACCTCTACCTCTCCGGCGGCAACTTCGCCTCGCGCCTGCCGCAAATCGTCAAGGACCAGATCAGGAAGCACGGCATCCGCAACTCGCATCTCTTGTCGATCGCACCCACCGGCACGATCTCGCTGGCCTTCGCCGACAATGCCTCGAACGGCATCGAGCCGCCCTTCTCCTGGACCTACACGCGCAAGAAACGCATGGCCGACGGCACCTTCAAGGAATACGCCGTGGAGGACTACGCCTGGCGGCTCTTCAAGCACCAGGGCGGCGATGTCAGCAAACTGCCCGACTACTTCGTCACCGCCCTGGAAATCTCCGCCCAGGCGCACAAGGACATGGTGGCGGCCGTCGCCCCCTTCATCGACACGGCCATCTCCAAAACGGTAAATGTGCCCGAAGACTATCCCTACGCGGAATTCGAAGACCTCTACCTGACCGCCTGGAAAGACGGCCTGAAGGGCCTGGCCACTTACCGGCCGAACAAGGTGCTGGGCAGCGTGCTGTCGGCCACTCCAACTGCGTCATCCACATCCACTCCCCAGACGCAACCGCAAAAGCAGCCGCATGATGTGACCATTGACAGCGCCAACCGCCGGCTGGCCATCTGCTCGCTGCCCGCGCCGGTGCTGTCGTCATTGCGCTGGCCCGGCCGGCCGCGCCTGACCGATGGCAACGCCGCCTGGACCTACATGATCGAAACCCCGCATGGCGAGTTCGCCCTGTTCGTCGGGCAGATAGAAAATGAGAAGCGCCAGAACGTGCCCTTCGAGGTCTGGGTCAACGGCACCGAGCAGCCGCGCGGCCTCGGCGCCGTCGCCAAGACGCTGTCGATGGACATGCGCGCCAACGACCCGGCCTGGCTGAAGCTGAAACTCGACGTGCTGGCCGCCACCGTCGGCGAAGCCGCCTTCGAGATGCCGATGCCGCCGCATGGCGAACACAAACTGATGCCGGGCACCGTTGCGGCGATGGCGCAGGTCATCCGCTATCGCTGCGAACAACTGGGCGCGCTGGGCAACGACAGCACCACGCCGGTCCTCGACTGCATGTTCAGCCGCGACGAACCAAAGACCGGCACCGACGGCACACTCTCCTGGACGGTGGATATCGTCAACCCCGCCTCGCGCGAGGACTTCGTACTCGGTTTGAAGGAAATCACCCTGCCGGACGGCGTCACCCGCCCCTATTCGTGCTGGCTGTCCGGCAATTACCCGCGTGCGCTCGACGGCCTGACCAAGCTCCTGTCGCTCGACATGCGCGTGATGGACCCGGCCTGGATCGGCATGAAGCTGCGCAAGCTGCTCAACTACTCCGAGCCGCTCGGCGATTTCATGGCCTTCGTGCCCGGTACGCGCCGCCAGCAAAGCTGGCCATCGACAGTCGCCTATGTCGCGCGCCTCATCATGCACCGCTACGCCATGCTCGGCCTGCTCGATGAAAACGGCTATCCCACGCGGGAAATGGGCATCCTCGAAACCCCGCGTGAAAAGGGCGCGCTCAAGATCACCCGCGGTTCGCTGTGCACCGAATGCGGCAACATGACCGTCATCAAAAAAGATGGCTGCGATTTTTGCACCGCCTGCGGTGCAGTCGGCAGTTGCGGGTAAGACACCCGCCCCCCTTCGCCCCCCTCTCGGGGGGTTCTAAACGGCTCGCTGACGCTCGGATATCACGGGGTGCAACGTTTTGCCTTCGGCGCAGATTGCGGCTGGCGCCGCGTGCCGCGTTTGCTTGGGGCGGCCCGGCGCAAACGCTACGATGTTTTTCACGTTAAGCCAGACTGACACGGTAGCCGCCGCACCGCTTCCTGACTCGACCTGTCAAAGCTGTGGCGCTTGCTGTGTCAGCTATCGCGTTACCCTGCCCCGCGTCGAACTTGACAGCGCACCCGGCGGCTGGGTGCCGGTCGCCCTGACCGAGCCCTACACCGCCACCACCGCCTGCATGCGCGAACACCCCGACGCGCCGGGGCGCTGCATCGCACTTGAGGGCAACGTCGGCGTGGCGGTGCGCTGTGCCATCTATCCCCAACGTCCCAGCGCCTGCAGCGAATTTGCGCCGCTCTCCGCCCTCGGCCGTGGCGACGACGCTTGCGACGCGGCCCGGCGCCGCCGCGGTCTCCCACCCCTTGGCGGGATATAATTCGCGGCTTGCGGAGGCGTGGCAGAGTGGTTGAATGCACCGGTCTTGGCGCCAGCGAAGCGCGCTAGCGCAGGGTGACCTTCAGGTCAGCCGGAGCTAAAACCGGCAAATGTTTTAAGTGGTTGAGGAAGCTTGGCAGAGTGGTCGATTGCACCGGTCTTGAAAACCGGCATACCGCAAGGTATCCAGGGTTCGAATCCCTGAGCTTCCGCCAGAATTAGTTTTGCACCAGCAGCCAGGAGCCGGACATGAGCCACAAACACCTGCATCTCTTGCGCAGCCTGTTTCAGGATTCGGTCAGCGCGAACATCCACTGGCGGGAAATCGAATCGCTGTTGATTCACCTCGGCGCGACGGTCGAACCCGTTCATGGCGCACGGTTTCGCGTGCTGCTGAACCGTCACGAATACTTCCTGCACCATCCGCATCAGGGCAATGTCTTCAGTCGCCAGGACATCAAGCACCTGCGCGAATTCCT
>JAUXNZ010000324.1 GCA_030682595.1 Rhodocyclaceae bacterium
GGCGGGTTCGAATTCGAGCAATTCCGCCCCATCCGACACCTGCTCACCCACGGCGTAACAGAATGCCTTCACCGTCCCGGCGTCGGGCGCCACCAGCGTGTGTTCCATCTTCATCGCCTCCAGCACCAGGAGGGGCGCGCCTTTCTCAACCCGCGCGCCGCATTCAGCCAGTAATGCGATGACCTTGCCCGGCATCGGCGCGGTGAGGCTGCCTTCGGCGCCGGCGCCAGCGCCGGCGTGGTAGAGCGGATCAATGGCGGCAAAGATGAAGCTCATGCCGTCGAAAAAGACGTGGCGCTTCTCGCCGGCGGCGACGACAGTCACGCCGAGACGGCGACCGTCGAGGTCGGCGCGCAACTGGCCGTCATCTTGCAGCCAGCCTGCGGCGGGCGTGCCGCGGCCTGCGCATTCGAGCAAAAAGCCGCTGCCCTGATAGGCCGCCGTTACCACCTGTTCGCGGCTGCCGGCGCGCAGGCGAATCTCGCGCTGCGCCACGCCGTTGGCGCGCCAGCCATCGCGCCTATGCCAGGGCGAATGCGGATCGCCGCTCGCGGCAGCTTCGGCCGCGCCGTAGTTCTGATCGCGCAGGAGTTCGGCCAGCGCGGCGAGCAACCAGGCCTCGCGGGGCGGCTCTGTCGTTGCTGCGTCGGGAAAGAGGAAAGCGTGTTCGCGCTCGATCAGCCCGGTGTCGAGTGAGGCCGAGGCGAATGACGGACAAGCCACCAGCCGCGCCAGAAAGCCGACATTGCTGGTGACGCCGACGATGCGATAGTCGGCCAGCGCCTGCAGCATGCGCGCCAGGGCCCGCTCCCGACTTTCGTCCCAGACGATCAATTTGGCAATCATCGGGTCGTAATGCGGGGTGATTTCGTCGTCCTGCTCGACGCCGGTATCCACGCGCACGTGGAGCGTCTCAGCCGGCGGGACGAGATGCGTCAGCCGTCCGGTGGCCGGCAGGAAGCCTTTGTCGGGGTCTTCGGCATAGATGCGCGCCTCCAGTGCATGGCCCTTGATCGTCAGTTGCTCCTGCGCGAGCGGCAGCGGCAGGCCGGCGGCTACTTTCAACTGCCATTCGACGAGGTCGAGGCCGGTGATCATCTCGGTCACCGGATGCTCGACCTGCAGGCGCGTGTTCATCTCCATGAAATAGAAGGTGCCGTCCTGATTCACGATGAATTCCACCGTGCCGGCACCGACATAGCCGACCGCTTGCGCCGCGGCCACCGCCGCGTTGCCCATCGCCGCGCGCCGCTCGGGCGTCATGCCCGGCGCGGGCGCTTCCTCCAGGACTTTCTGGTGGCGACGCTGCACCGAGCAGTCGCGCTCGAACAGGTAGACGCAGTTGCCGTGTGTGTCGCCGAACACCTGGATTTCGATGTGGCGCGGGCGTTGCAGATATTTTTCGATCAGCACATGGTCGTCGCCAAACGCCGCGGCGGCCTCGCGCTGGCATGAGCCGAGCGCGTCGGCGAACTCCGCGCCCTGGTAAACCGCGCGCATGCCCTTGCCGCCGCCGCCAGCACTCGCCTTGATCAGCACCGGATAGCCAATGCGGTCGGCCTGTTCGCGAAGATAGGCGGGGTCCTGTGCATCGCCGTGATAACCGGGCGTGAGCGGCACCCCGGCCTTTTCCATGAGCTTCTTGCTTTCCGACTTCAACCCCATCGCGCGGATCGCGGCCACCGGCGGGCCGATGAAGACGACGCCATTCGCCGCGCAGGCTGCGGCGAAAGCCTCGTTCTCCGCAAGGAAGCCGTAGCCCGGATGGATCGCCTGCGCCCCGGTGGCTTGCGCCGCCCCGATGATCTTGTCGATAACGAGATAGGACTCGCGCGCCGCCGCCGGCCCAATGCACACCGCCTCGTCCGCCAACCGCACATGGCGCGCGCCGGCATCGGCTTCGGAATAGACAGCCACGGTGCGAATGCCCATGCGTCGCGCGGTCTTGATGACGCGGCAGGCGATTTCTCCCCGATTCGCGATAAGAATTTTATTGAACATGGCCTATTCCTGTTCGATCCAGTTCGGTTTGCGCTTCTGCAGGAAGGCGGACAGACCCTCCCGGCCTTCGGGCGAAACGCGGATGCGGGCGATGCTCTCGACCGTGTAGTCGATTGCATTGGGGCTGTAGGGTTGGCCGGCAATCGCGCGGATCAGCGTCTTGCATTCGGCGAGCGCCTGCGGGCCGTTTTTCAGCACGGCTTCGACCCATTCGCCGATGGCTTCGTCGAGGGCGGCTGCGTCGGCGACCATTTCGTGGAGCAGCCCGATGCGATAGGCTTCGGCGGCTGAAAAGGGCTCGGCGGTCAACATGTAGCGACGCGCGTAGCGCTCGCCGATGGCAGCCAGCACGTGCGGGCTGATGACCGCCGGGATCAGGCCGAGCCTGACCTCGGTGAGCGCGAAGCGCGACTCGAAGGTGGCCACCGCCAGGTCGCAGGCGGCGATGACGCCGACGCCGCCGCCGTAGGCGGGGCCCTGCACGCGGGCGATCACCGGCTTCGGGCAGTCGGCAATGCGCCGCAGCATCTCGGCCAGTTCGCCGGCATCGCGCCGGTTGTCGTCGAAGCCGTACGTCGCCGCGCGCTGCATCCAGTTGAGATCGGCGCCGGCGCAGAAACTCTTGCCGAGGCTGCCGATCACCACCACCCGTACCGCCGGCGCGTCGGCCATGTCTTCCATGGCGTCTGACAGTTCGGCGATCATCGTGTCGTCGAAAGCGTTGTGCCGCTCGGGCCGGTTGAGGGTGACGATGCCGACGCCGGCATCGATTTCGGTGAGGATGGTCTGGTACATGCGCATTCCTTCCTTATGGTCCATTACATGCGGAACACGCCGAACTTGGTCGGCTCGATAGGTGCATTCAAGGCGGCCGAAATGCCCAGTCCCAGCGCGCGGCGCGTCTGGGCGGGATCGAGCACGCCGTCGTCCCACAGCCGCGCCGTCGCGTAATACGGATGGCCCTGCGTTTCGTACTGGGCGCGCAGCGGCGCCTTGAAGGCTTCTTCGTCGGCCGGGCTCCAGGTCTTGCCGGCGGCTTCGAGGCCGTCGCGGCGCACGGTCGCCAGCACCGCGGCGGCCTGTTCGCCGCCCATCACCGAGATGCGGGCGTTTGGCCAGGTCCACAACAGGCGCGGGCTGAAGGCGCGGCCGCACATGCCGTAGTTGCCGGCGCCGAAGCTGCC
>JAUXNZ010000329.1 GCA_030682595.1 Rhodocyclaceae bacterium
TGGCTTTCGCGGCGGCCTTCGTGGCGCACCGGCTCCAGCAGAACCCGCAGCGCACTACGCGCACGACAGACCCGGCTCATGACGGTGCCGATCGGAATGCCGAGAATTTCGGCCACCTCGGCGTAGGAAAGCTCTTCGAGATCGACCAGAGTCAGCACCTGACGCTGCCCCAGCGGCAGTGCACCGACAGCCACGCGCACGCGCCGGACGGTCTCGCGCGCCTCGGCATGGGCATCCGGTCCCGGCTCGTCGGCGGGCAGTTCGGCAAGCACCTCCTCGCTCTCGCAATCGCGCCGGCTGCGCAAATGATCAATCCAGCAGCGGTGCAGGATCGACAACAGCCAGCCGGTAAGCTTTTCCTCCTCGCGCAACTGGTCGAGGTTACCGAGACCGCGCGCCAGCACATCCTGCGTCAGGTCGTCGGCCAAAGCCGCGTCGTGACACCAGGCATAGGCGACGCGATAGACGCGCGCCCGGCTCGCCTCGACGCGCCTGGTCATCTCGCGCTGCTGGGACGACACGAACCAGAGAAGTTTTTTCGTTTCCATTGTCAGGTAAGACGGGGCAGGCCGCCGCTTTATTCCATTCCTCGAAAAGTTTTTTCCCCACAATCGCGAATCTTGCCGGAATAAATTGCTGGCGTATCGCGTCTACTTTGAAATAACGAGGAGGAAACCTACCCCATGTTCCCGTCGAAAACCATGCTGCGCTGCCGCATCCTGCTCGTCGCATTGTCGTTGCTGCTCGGTGCGCACGCCGCGTTTGCCGACAGCCGCGAGATCGTTCTGCCCCATGGCAACCTGGAACTGACCGGCAAGCTGGAAATCGCCCCGGGCAAGACGCTCGCCGACGGCGCCGTGCTGATGCTGCATGGCAATATGGCGCATGCCGACATGGAAATCATGCGGATGTTCCGCAGTCAGTTGCGCAAGGCCGGCTTCACCACGCTGGCGATCAACCTCTCGCTTAATCAGACCCGCCGGCAAGGCATGCAGGGCTGCGACGAACCGCTGACACATCGCGTCGAGGACGCCCTGCCCGAGCTTGGCGCATGGCTGGACTGGCTGGCGCAGCAGGGCGCAAGGGGGGTGACACTGCTCGGCTTTTCGCGCGGGGGCCACCAGGTCGCCTGGTTCCTCGCCGCACGACCCCACCCGCTGGTGCGCTCGGCCGTCTTGCTGGCGCCGCTAGTCGGCCGCGACGGCACGGCGCCCGAGCGCTATCAGGCGCGCTACGGCAAGCCCCTCGAACCGCTACTGCAGCAGGCGCGCGCGCACGCTGCCGCCGGCAATGCAAACGCCCTCCTCGACCAGGTCGGCTTTTTGAGCTGCCCCGCCGCCCGCGTCAGCGCGGCCGCCTTCCTCTCCCACTACGCCCTCGCCGAACAACACGACACGCCGGCCCTGCTGCCGCGCACGCGCGTGCCGACCCTGATCGTCGTGGCCGGCGGCGACGAGATCGCGCGCGACACCGAAGCACGCTTCCGCCCGCGCGTCGATGACCGTCGGCTGCAGATGGTCGTCGTGCCGGGAGCGGACCATTTCTTCAACGATCTGTTCGGCGAAGATGCCGCGGAAGCCGTCGTCGCCTTCCTGCGCGAACAGCGCGGCAACCACTGACAATCACTTTTCAACAAGAGGAACAAATGCATGTTTTCATTTCTTGACTTCGGCGTGCATGGCCAGGTGCTGCTGTGGATGTTCGCCATCGCGGTCATTCTCGGCGTCGTCACCAGCAGGACCAACTTCTGCACCATGGGCGCGGTTTCCGACTGGGTCAACATGGGCGACACCGGCCGCATGCGCGCATGGCTGTTCGCCATCGCCATCGCCATTCTCGGCGTCACGGCACTCGAAGCGACTTCGCTAGCCACGCTGCGCGGCAACACCATACCTCCCTATCGCACCGAGAACTTCGCCTGGCTGCGCTACATCGCCGGCGGACTGATCTTCGGCATCGGCATGACCCTGGGCAGCGGCTGCGGCACCAAGACGCTGCTGCGCATCGGCGGCGGCAACCTCAAGTCGATCTTCGTCGCCGCCGCCATCGCCACCGTCGTCTATTTCATGTTCACCACCCGGCTGTTCGAAATCTCGGTGATGAGCTGGGTCGGCCCGACCGTCGTCAGCCTGTCCCAATACGGATTGGCCGGCCAGGGCATCGACGACTTCCTCGCCAGGTTCGCGGACATCAACGCGACGACCGCGCGCCTCTTGGCGGGTGCCGGCATCGGTGCCGCGCTGCTGTGGTTTGTCTTCAAGTCGACTGACTTCAGCAGCAACCGCGGCAACATCCTCGGCGGTGCGGTAGTCGGCTTGGCTGTCGTCGCCGGCTGGTATGTCACTGCCGGCCCGCTCGGCGTGGCGTGGGTCGAAGAGGCGATGATGGACGGCGAACCCAACCGCGCCGCCATCCAGTCCTTCACCTTCATCAGCCCGATCGGCGAGACCGGCCGCTACCTGCTCGATCCAACCAATCTCGGCATGATCCGCGTCGGCGTCGTCACCGTCTTTGGCGTGGTTCTCGGCTCCTTCCTTTATGCCTTGTTCAGCCGCAGCTTCCGCTTCGAGTGGTTCAATTCGCCGGGAGACTTCATCCAGCACATCGGCGGCGGATTGCTGATGGGCTACGGCGGCTTTGTAGCCATGGGCTGCACCATCGGGCAGGGTGTCAGCGGAGTATCCACGCTCGCGCTCGGCTCCTTCCTCGCGCTGGGCGGCATGATCGCCGGCAGCGCGCTGTCGATGAAAATACAATTCGCCCTGATGGACTGACCCCGAGGAGACCCCGATGCCACACAAACTTGTCCGCTACTGCTTGCCCCTGTTGCTGTTGCCGCTCTGGAGCGGACAGGCGTTCGCGGCTGATCCGGACGTGGTGCGCTACGCGAAGGCCGCCCCCTACGAGGACGTACGCGAGGATCTTGAGTTCGCCATCCAGAATCGCGCTCTGCTGGTCGCCCTGACTTCGCACATCCATGCCATGCTCCAGCGCACCGGCAAGGATCTCGGCGACGACACCCCGTTGTTCGAGAACGCCCAGGCCTATTCCTTCTGCAGCGCGAAGGTATCGCGCGCGATCATGGCGGCCGACCCGCACAACATCGCCTTTTGCCCCTTCACCATCGTCGTTTATTCGCCGCGCGGCGAAGTCGGCACAACCTATGTCACCTATCGCCGCCCGCCGGTCGGGAGCAATCCGCGGGCGGCTGCCGCGCTCAGGGAACTCGAAGCCTTCCTCGACGGCATCGCGCGCGAAGCCGTCGGTTTGCGGTAGGCGCGGCGCCGTTCTGCCAGCGCCGACTTTTCGGCACCGCTACCGCCGGGAGCCATTTGCCTGAAAGCAAGGGCGGGTAAGTGGGGCAGCAAAATGCGGACATCATCCTTTTCAACGCCTGCTCGGTGCGCGAGAAGCCGCAGGAGAAGGTGTTCCATGACCCTGGTCGGGCGCGGAAGCCGAAAGTCGGCGCTGGCGGGACGGCGGAAGTCGGCCAGCAAGAGCCATTCAGTGGGCCGGCAACGAGCTTCTGGTTCTCGGCCGGAGCGGTCGGTAGCAAGTTGACCTGACAATGGCCGCAAAGTGCTCGTCACCTGTCGCAGTCCCCGAAATCGGGTCGAACGACATGTCTTACGTTCACGCCACGTTGGCACCGTGCCCGTTGCAGTCATCCCCCGCACGGCCGCTTCAATGGCAAGCTCTGAGCCGAGTTGCCGCCTGATGTATCATCTGAATACCCTGGAAATGACTAGGGGAAACAACGATATCGGCCACTACAGGGGGCGTTCTGATCAATTCTGGCACTACCTGCATACTCGAACTCAACGAGGCGCGATCTCGCTATATTCTCATCGACCCGGGATTGCGGCGAGCAGGCTGGAATCCTGACGATCACACCAAGGTACTGCGCGAAGTGCCAGTAGACGGCTACGATGCCACGCCCTGGAACGGCATCACCGACTACTGCTTCTACGATCCGACCGGCGATGTGATTGCCGTGGTTGAAGCAAAGCGTACCTGCCGCAACCCACGCGAAGGCGAAGAACAACTTCGCCACTACGTAACCGAAATCGCCAAGCGCCAGGCATTCGCGCCGTTTGGCTTCCTCACCAATGGCCTGCTGACTTATTTTTGGGATGTCGGCGCGGCACACCCTCGCCTTGTTGCAGGAATGTTTTCGCCGGATGATCTTGAGCGCCTGCGCTTCATTCGCGAGAACGGCAAGCCGCCTGCCCTGGAGCCAATCAACAACGACATCGTTGACCGTGCCTATCAGCACGAAGCGATCAGGCGAACGGGCGAAGCCTTCGCGGTCGGCAAGCGCCGAGCGCTACTGATCATGGCCACCGGCACCGGCAAGACGCGAACCACGATGGGCTTGATCGACGTATTCCTGCGCAGTTCCTCAGCCCAGAAAATCCTATTCCTCGCCGACCGTGATGCCTTGGTAGAACAGACCTTGAACGACGGCTTCAAGGCTTACCTGCCGCATGAGCCGCGCGTCCGCATCCACACCGCCAACATCGACCGCGACAAGCGGCTCTATGTCGCAACATTGCAAACCATGAGCCGTTGCT
The DNA here is from genome assembly GCA_030682595.1 of Rhodocyclaceae bacterium. Lineage (GTDB taxonomy): Bacteria > Pseudomonadota > Gammaproteobacteria > Burkholderiales > Rhodocyclaceae > Sulfuricystis. The sequence continues at coordinate 4,575 of JAUXNZ010000329.1, forward strand.
TCGAGCAATTCAGTCCGGGCTTCTTCGATCTGATCGTGTTTGACGAGGCCCATCGTTCGATCTTCAACCGCTTCACCGAAGTCATCGAATACTTCGACGCGCGCATGGTCGGGTTGACTGCAACACCGGCCCATTTCATCGACCGCGATACCTTCCGCGTCTTCGAGTGCCGCGATGGCGCGCCGACTTACCTCTATACCTATCCGCAAGCCGTGGCCGAGAAGCGGCTGGTGGACTTCCGTTTGTACCAGGCGCAGACCGGCTTCCAGCGCAAGGGCATCAAGGGCGCAGAATTGACCGAGGAAGATCGCGATTTGCTGGCCGAGCAGGGGCTTGATCCAGATGCCCTCGACTACTCCGGTACCGACCTTGAAGTGTTCGTAACCAACCGCGACACCTTGCGCCGCCAGTGGGAAGAAATCATGGAGGTCTGCGTCAAGGACAGAGCAGGCAACCTGCCCGGCAAGACCATTGTGTTTGCGATGACCAAAGAGCATGCCGAGCGCGTGCGCGACGTGTTCGAGGAAATGTACCCGCAGCATGTCGGCGTGTTGCAGGTCATCCACCACGGCATGGAGCGCGTGCATAACGGCAGCTACGGCGACGGCCTCATCACCAAGTTCAAGAAGAACGACAAACCACGCATCGCCGTATCGGTGGATATGCTGGACACCGGCATCGACGTTCCAGAAGTTGTGAATCTTGTATTCATGAAGCCGGTGCAGTCGCGCATCAAACTCTGGCAGATGATAGGGCGCGGCACCCGCAATCAGGAGGCGTGCCGATTCTTCGATCGCTTGCCGAATGGCGAAAAGACAGAATTTCTTATCATCGACTTCTGGCAGAACGATTTTGGCAAGCAGACCGAGGACCGCGTGCCCGTTGAAGTGCCGCTACTCATCCGGCTGTTCAACACGCGGCTCGACATTCTCGCCGCCTCGCGCAACCAGCGCGAGGGCGCGGCGCACACGCAAGCCATCGCCGATTGCCGCGCCATGATTGGCCGCATTCCGGTCGACTCCTTCCCCGTACGCAAAGTTTGGGCCGAGGTCGAAGCTGCTTGGATGGACGCATTCTGGACGAACGTTACGCAGGATCGAAGCGACGCACTACGGCTCAAGGTCGGCCCTTTACTCCGCTTCGTGCCGAACGTGGACATTGCCGCCGAAACATTCGCCCACAAGGTCGAGCGACTGAATTTGCAGGTACTCAAGAGCCAGCCTTCCCCCGAATTGCTGCTATCCATTGCCGAAGACGTGAGCCGCCTGCCGCAGTACGTGCTCGACGCCGCGTCCAAACAGTTTTCGGTCAAGCTCGCGTTGTCGTCAGATCTTGCACAGGCCGGGCCGTCGCAGTTGCACCGCCTGATCGTCGATTTGGCCGACGAAATGAAGAACAAGCGTCGCGCCGAAAACAGCTTTATCAAAATCGACCTGCCCGACTTCATCGCAGGCAAGGGCTATTTGATGATCGGACCAACCGGACAGCCGATGCACGTCGAGGAATATCGCAAGCGCGTCGAGCAGCGCATTCTGGGCATCACCGACCAACACCCGGCCTTGATCGCCATCCGCGCGGGTCTCCAGCCGAACGAAGGCGATCTGGTCGATCTGGAGCGCGTGCTGCACAACGAACTGACCAATCCTGAAATCCAGCTTTCCGAAAAAACCGCGCGCCAGGCTTATGGCGTGCGCCTCGATAATCGTGCCGGCTTCCTCGGTTTCGTGCGCTTTGTCCTCGATCTCGATGCCATCCCAGATTACGCCGCCGTTGTCGCGCACAGCTTCGAGGGTCACATCACCGCCAACCGTTACAGCAGCGACCAGATTCGCTTTCTGCGTTCGGTGCAGGAAGTGTTCATTACCAAACGCCGTCTCGCCGAAGCCGACTTATACGAAGCGCCGCTGACCAATTTCGGCCGCAACGCGGTCGAGCGTTATTTCACGCCCGATCAGATTCGCGGCTTGGTTCAACTGACTGATCGCCTGACTGCCTAATCTCACCAATCCCCGATGCTGACCGACTCACAATTAAGATCGAGCGTTGACGCGCTCTGGAACAAAGTCTGGACCGGCGGCTTGTCCAATCCGCTCGATGCCATCGAGCAGCTTTCCTACCTGTTTTTTCTCAAGCAGATCGACGAGCGCGAACAGGATGGCGAGCGTCAGGCCAAGCGGCGCGGCGGCAAATTCGCGCCGCTGTTTTCCGATCCGAGCCTGCGCTGGTCGCATTGGAGCCAGTTGCCCGCCGATAAGGCACTGAAGCACGTCAAGGAAGTCGTCTTTCCCTTCCTCAAAAACCTGGGCGACAAGGCCGGCTCTTTCGGCGCGCAGATGGAAAACGCCGAGTTCAAGATCAACAAGCCGGCCCTGTTGATCGAAATCTGCCGCGCCATCGAGGCGATGCAGATTTCGGCGCAGAACCAGGACGTGCAGGGCGATCTCTACGAATACCTGCTGTCCAAGCTCAATACCGCCGGCACCAACGGCCAGTTTCGCACCCCGCGCCACATCATCCGCATGATGGTGAAAATGCTCGATCCGCGCCCCGGCGAGCGCGTCTGCGATCCGGCGGCGGGTACTTGCGGCTTTCTGGTCAACGCCTGGCAGCACCTGCTGGAAACGCACACCGACCCGCGCGATCTCACGTTCGACGACGAGGGCTGGCCCCACGGCCTCACCGGCAGTGGCCTGACGCGCGAGGAATACGAGTTCGCGCAGAAGGAAGGCTTTACCGGCTACGACAGCGATTCGGGCATGACCATGCTGCGCATCGGCAGCATGAACCTGATGCTCCACGGCCTCGCTTCGCCGCGTTTTCACTACACGGATACCTTATCCAAGGGCTTCAACGAAGAGCGCGCCTATGACGTAGTGCTCGCCAATCCGCCGTTCAAGGGCGCCATCGACACGGCGGACGTCAACCCGTCGCTGCCGGCCAAGGTCAAGAAAACCGAAATCCTGTTCGTGCATCTGTTCCTGCGCCTGCTCGAAAATGGCGGACGCGCGGCGGTGATCGTGCCGGACGGCGTGCTGTTCGGGTCGAGCAACGCCCATGTCGAAGTCCGCAAGCTGCTGATCGAAGGCAATCGCCTCGATGGCGTGGTGTCCATGCCCTCGGGCGTTTTCCGCCCCTATGCGGGGGTTTCCTCCGCCGTGCTGCTATTCACCAAGGGCGCGGCCACCGAGCGCATCTGGTATTACGACATGGAGCACGATGGCTTTTCGCTCGACGACAAACGCCAGCGCGTGGCCGAGAACGACATCGACGACCTGCTCTCATGTTGGCAACAGCGCCACGAGCCGAAATTCCAGAAGCAGCGCGACGCGCGCCTGGCGAAACTCCAGAAGCAGATTGCACCGCTCAAGCAGGACCGGCTGGCGCATCACGCCATCATTCACCGCCTGAAATTCGAGGAGGTCGTTGCCACGGAGGCCGACGCCGCGCGCGGCGCACGCGAGCAGGCCGAGGCCGAACTCGCGGAACTGCAAGCGCGCATCACGCCGCTGGAAAACGAAATCAACCAGCTCACGCGCCAATTCTGGGTGACCAAGGAACAAGTCACTGCGAACAAGTACGACCTCTCGGCGAGCCGCTATCGGCAGGTGGAACATGAGGAAGTGTTTTACGAAAACACGGTTGTTACGCTGGAGCGGTTACGGCAGTTGGAACAGGCTGCGGCAAGCGACTTGGT
>JAUXNZ010000337.1 GCA_030682595.1 Rhodocyclaceae bacterium
GATGGTGAGGAACGGCGCCCACCTCATCAAGTTCTGGTTTTCGGTATCGCGCGAGGAGCAGCGCCGCCGCTTCAAGGAACGGCGCGTGCACCCGCTCAAGCAATGGAAGCTCTCGCCCATCGACCTCGCCTCGCTAGACAAGTGGGACAGCTACACCAAGGCCAAGGAGGCGATGTTCTTCCACACCGACACGGCCGATGCACCGTGGACAGTGATCAAGTCTGACTGCAAGAAGCGCGCGCGCCTGAATGCCCTGCGCTACATCCTGCATCGCCTGCCCTACGCCAACAAGGATCACGACCGCATCGGCCCGCTCGACCCGCTGATCGTCGGCCGCGCCAACGTGGTCTATGAGCAGGGCGAAGATCTCGGCACGCCGATCCTGTAAGCCATGGCCGACCTACTCGCCCTGTTGCAGCCCCGCGTCAGCGACCGCGAAAGTCTGCAGGAATTCATCGAGGCCCTGGAAGACCTCGCACCCGGCATCGAGCGCGACGTCGCCGCGCTGCGCAAGTCGCCCGCCGACCGCGCCCTGATTGCCAGCCTGTTCCGCGCCCTGCACACCATCAAGGGCGATGCCGCCCTGTGCAAGGTGGATGTCGGCGTGATGATCTGCCATCCCATCGAAAGCCTGCTGTCACGCTGTCGCGACGGCGAGGTGGCCTTCTCCGAGCTGCTGGCCGAACTGGTGCTGCTGGCGCTCGACCGGCTGGAACTGACCGTCGAAGCGCTCGCCACCGGCCGCACGGTGGCGCACCTGAAACTGCCCGAACTGGTGGGCGGGATGGAGGGTATGGCAACGGCGCCCACCCATGAAATCCCGGCCCTGGCCACCCGCGCCATCGAGGTGGTCACCGGATTCAAACCGGTGCAGGCAGGCAGCGACACCCTGTCGGCGGGTGCGGCACTGATACCGCGCACTGCACCGGCCGACATCTCCGTCGACCTGCAGTTCTTTCGCAGTCTGGCGCTGCAGTTCGAATTGCGCTCGCCGACATTCCAGGGCCGCACCGACCGCATCCTGCGCTTGGCGCAGGACACCAATGCCATTGCCGGTACCCCGGTGGATGCCAACCAGCTCGAAGCGGCGGTCTACCTGCATGATGTTGGCATGATGTTCGCCCCCGAATCGGTCTGGCTCAAGGTTGGCAAGCTCTCCGACGTCGACAAGCGCCAGTTGCACGAACATCCAGGCCTGGCCGCCGGCCTGCTCGAGCGCATGCCCGGCTGGGCGGCGGCCGCCAAAATGGTCGCCCAGCACCACGAAATGCCCGATGGCGGCGGCTACCCGGCCGGACTTAAAGGTGAGTCGATTTCTCCGGGCGCAAAAATTCTCGCCATCGTCGACGCCTTCGAAGCGGTGATGCAAAAGCACAGCCACCGCGGCCAGACCCGCTCGCTGGTGCGCGCCATCGCCGAAATCAACGCCTGCGACAAGCAGTTCGCCAGCGAGTGGATCGGCCAGTTCAATGCCGTGATCCGCAAGATGGTTGAACCCGGCTGAAGGATAATTCCCCCTTTTACGACTCACACCGAATCAAACCAATGGCCCAATACGTAATGTCGATGCTCCGCGTGAGCAAGATCGTCCCCCCGAAGCGTCAAATCATCAAGGACATCTCCCTTTCATTCTTCCCCGGCGCCAAGATCGGCCTCTTGGGCCTCAACGGCTCGGGCAAATCCACCGTGCTGCGCATCATGGCCGGGGCGGACAAGGAATATGACGGGGAAGTGCAGCACCTGCCCGGCATTTCCATCGGCTATCTGCCGCAGGAACCCCAGCTCGATCCCACCAGAACAGTCCGCGAGGAGGTCGAGGCCGGCTTGAGCGAGGTCATGGAGGCCAAGCAGAAGCTGGATGAAATCTATGCCGCCTATGCCGAGCCGGACGCCGACTTCGACAAGCTCGCCGAGGAACAGGCCAGATACGAGGCCATCATCGCCGTGTCCGGCGCCGACAGCGAGACGCAGCTCGAAATCGCCGCCGACGCCTTGCGCCTGCCGCCGTGGGACGCGACGATCGGCAATCTCTCCGGCGGCGAGAAACGCCGCGTCGCCCTGTGCCGCCTGCTCTTGTCGCGTCCCGACATGCTGCTGCTGGATGAACCGACCAACCACCTCGACGCCGAGTCGGTCGAGTGGCTCGAACAATTTCTCGTGCGCTTCCCCGGCACCGTCGTCGCCGTCACCCACGACCGCTACTTCCTCGACAACGCCGCCGAATGGATTCTCGAACTCGACCGCGGCCACGGCATTCCGTGGAAGGGCAACTATTCCTCGTGGCTCGAACAGAAGGAAGCGCGGCTCGAAACCGAGCAGAAGCAGGTCGACGCCCACATGAAGGCCATGAAAGATGAACTGGCCTGGGTGCGCAGCAATCCGAAAGCACGCCAGGCGAAATCCAAGGCGCGCATTGCCCGCTTCGAAGAACTGTCGTCCACCGAGCACCAGAAGCGCAACGAAACGCAGGAGATTTTCATCCCCCCCGGCGAGCGTCTCGGCAATGAAGTGATTAGCTTCGAAGGCGTCAGCAAGGCTTACGGTGACCGCCTGCTGATCGACAACCTGTCGTTTGCCGTACCGCCCGGCGCCATCGTCGGCATCATCGGCCCGAACGGCGCCGGCAAATCCACGCTGTTCCGCATGATCACCGGCAAGGAACAGCCGGATAGCGGAAAAGTCGGCATTGGCGGGACGGTGAAGCTGGCCTTCGTCGACCAGTCGCGCGACGCCCTGGATGGGACGAAAACCGTTTTCGAGGAAATTTCCGGCGGTTCGGACATCCTCACCGTCGGCCGTTTTGAGACGCCCAGCCGCGCCTACATCGGCCGTTTCAACTTCAAGGGCGGCGACCAGGGCAAGCAGGTCGGCAATCTTTCCGGCGGCGAACGTGGCCGCCTGCACCTGGCCAAAACCCTGATTGCCGGCGGCAACGTGCTGCTGCTCGACGAGCCCTCCAACGACCTCGACGTCGAGACCCTGCGCGCCCTCGAAGACGCCTTGCTTGAATTCGCCGGCTGCGTCATGGTGATCTCCCACGACCGCTGGTTCCTCGACCGCATCTGCACCCACATCCTCGCCTGCGAAGGCGATTCGCAGTGGAACTTCTTCGCCGGCAACTATCAGGAATACGAAGAGGACAAGCGGAAACGCCTTGGCGAAGAAGGTGCCAAGCCCCACCGCATCCGCTACAAACCGATCAGCCGGTAATTCATGATGAAGAGCTCGCTCGCCTTACTGACCTGCGCTCTGCTGTCTGCCGCCCATGCCGCCTCGGCCGCGGAGCCGGCGCCCCTGGATCGGCAAGCGGCCCTCGGTCGCCTGTTGTTTTTCGATCCCACACTCTCCGAGCCGGACGGCCAGTCCTGCGCCACGTGCCACAGTCTGGCCACCGCCTTCACCGACCCGGACACGACCCAGCCGACCTCGAAAGGCGCGCACCGCGAACGTTTCGGCAACCGCAACACGCCAACCGCCATGTACATGGCCTTCTCGCCTTCCTTCCATTACGACAAAAGGGAGGGGCTTTACGTCGGCGGCCAATTCTGGGACGGCCGCGCCGCGACGCTGGAGGAGCAGGCCAAGGGCCCGTTTGTCAATCCGGTGGAAATGGCCAACCCAAACCCGCGCGCGGTGGTGGAAAAAGTGCGGCGCACGGCGTACGCAGCCCAGTTTGACGAGCTGTACGGCCCCGACGCACTTTCCCAGGTGGGCCCGGCCTTCGAGCGCATCGCCGCAGCCATCGCGGCATACGAACGGTCTGCGGAATTCGCGCCGTTCAGTTCCAGGTATGACGCCTTCCTGCAGGGCAAGGCTGCGCTGACGCCCCAGGAATTACGCGGCTTGCAGCTTTTCGAGGGCGAGAAGAAAGGCAACTGCGCCGCCTGCCACCCCAGTCAGCGCCAGCCGAACGGCGACCTGCCGCTATTCACCGACTTCACCTACGACAACATCGGCGTACCGCGTAAC
>JAUXNZ010000013.1 GCA_030682595.1 Rhodocyclaceae bacterium
GATGGGGAACCATGATGGGCTTTCGGAGTTCAGTGACGCGCCGGCCAATCTTACACCACACGTTTCGTTATGCCCTGTGGATGCCGGGCGCCGCTCCTGTTATACAATTGGCCTGACAACATCATAAGAAATACCATGACCAATGGCGCGATGACCCCGCTGATTTATGAACTGACAGTCCATCCCGATGGCACGGTAGCGCCGGGTCGCGGCGTGCTGGCCGCGGTCGTGCCGGCCGCGGCGGAAGGGGTGCCGGTGGTGCTGCTGAGCTGCGACCCGCGCCATGATCCGGGCCGCCCCATCAACGCCCTGGCGCCCGCCGTGATCGGCTGGCTGTACAAGAAGCTGGGCGTCGCGGCCGCCGGCATTCGCTGGGCGGTGATCGACAATCACGGGCACTTCAGCGAGGCCGTGCCGGACTTTGCAAAAGTCGGCGCTGGCGGGACGGCGTCAGCCGGTGCCGTCGCGTTGAATGGGACGGCGTCAGCCGGTGCCACCGCGTTGATGGGGACGGCGCCAGCGGTCGAATTCAGGTATTTCACCGGCGGCGTCGGCAGCCCCGCCTTTTTCCGCGCAGTCGGCGCCGCCGGCGAAGCCGCCATCGAACTGCTCGCGGCGGTGATCGAGCGGCCGAGCCAGGAAGCGGTCGCGCTGTCGGCGCAGAGCTTTCTCGATGCCGTCGCAGCGCATGGTCGCTTGCCCACGCCCGGGATGATTTTCCGGCGGGTCGAGGCTGCTGCTCAAACGGGCGATCTCCGCGCCATCGCCAGCGCCATTCAGACTGATCCGGCCACGTCGGCTTCGTTGATCAATTCGGCCAACGCCGCGCGCTTTGCCGCCGCCGGCATCACCGCCTCGGTGCCGCAGGCCGTCACCCGGCTGGGCACCAGCTTTGTGCGGCGCATCGTCTTTGTCGCCGAGATGATGGCGCGCTATCAGAAGGGGGCCTGCGCGGCCTTCGACTATCGCGGCTACTGGCTGAACGCCGTTGCCACCGGCGCGGCGATGAGCGCGCTGTTGCCCGAGTACAAGATTTCCGAGCGACTGGCGGATGATGCATTTTCGACCGGGCTGATGTCCGGCATCGGCTGGCTGGTGGTGGCCGAGACCTTTCCCGATTTGATGACGCGCTATCTGGAGCGTTGCCGGGACGCCGATCCGGTCACCAAGGCGCGCGCGCAGCGTGAAATTTTCCCCAGCGAGATCTACCGGGTCTCCGATCGCTATCTGCAGCGTTTCGCCTTCCCCGACGTGGTGCGTGCCACCATCGCCGGCAAGAGCGACATCGACCGCGCCTGGTACGACGCACTGGCCCGCGCCCTGCGCGCGGCGCAAGGGTTGGCGCCGTTTGACTGCCTGGCCATTCCGACCACCGTTCCCGTTCCCGACCCCTGCCGCGAGGCGTGGCAGCGCTGGCAGGGCTTTCTCGCCGCGCCGCGCTGACCGGCCCGTTTTCCCGGCCTGCGTGCCGTTGCCCATAGAATGCGCATCCTCGTCCAATCCACGCATTCATGATTCTCCTGCGCAAACTCACTTTCGCCCGCGGTGGTCGCCCGCTGGTCAGTGACGCTTCATTGCAGCTCCACCCGGGCTGGAAGATTGGTCTGACGGGCGCCAATGGTTGCGGCAAGTCGTCCTTTTTCTCCTTGCTGCGCAACGAATTGCATGCCGAGGCGGGCGATCTCGAAATTCCGACCGCCTGGCGGGTCGGCCATGTAGCGCAAGATACGCCGGCCTTGCCGCAGCTCGCGCTGGAGTTCGTGCTGGACGGCGATACCGAGTTGCGGGCGATCGAGAACGAACTGGAGCGGGCGGAAACTGCCCACGACGGCCACCGGATCGGCGAGCTGCACATGCGCCTGCAGGATATCGGTGGCTATGCGGCCAAGGCGCGCGCCGCCGAAGTGCTCGCCGGGCTGGGCTTTGCCGAAACCGACCATGGTCGCGCCGTCGCCGAGTTTTCCGGCGGCTGGCGCGTGCGCCTCAATCTGGCGCGCGCGCTGGTGGCGCGGGCCGACCTGTTGCTGCTGGATGAGCCGACCAACCACCTCGATCTCGATGCCGTGCTCTGGCTGGAAGGCTGGCTCAAAAGTTTTCCCGGCACGCTGGTGATGATTTCGCATGACCGTGATTTTCTCGATGCGGTGGTGGGCCAGATCCTGCATATCGAAAACGGCGGCATGAAGCTCTACACGGGCAACTACTCGACCTTCGAGCGCACGCGCGCCGAGCGGCTGGCCTTGCAGCAGGCGCTGTATGTCAAGCAGCAGCGCGAGGTCGCCCACCTGCACACCTATATCGAACGCTTTCGCGCCAAGGCCACCAAGGCGCGGCAGGCGCAGAGCCGCCTGAAGGCGCTGGCGCGCATGGAGCTGATCAGCGCGGCACATGTCGATACGCCGTTTGACTTTCGTTTTCGCGAGCCGGAGGGGGTTTCCGATCCCCTGCTGACACTCGAAGATGCCAGCGTCGGCTATGGGGACACGGCATTGCTCGAACAAATCCGCCTCACCCTGCGGCCGGGCAGCCGGATTGGCTTGCTGGGGCGGAACGGCGCGGGCAAATCAACGCTGGTCAAATTGCTGGCAGGACAAAGCGCAGCTTCGGCGCAGGCTAACCTTGGCGCAGCCGAGGTTAAGCCGCAAAGCGGCGGCCGTAGCCAAAAGTCGGCGCCTCATTTGTGTATACGGGGACGGCGCCTGGAGGGGCGCCACCTCAAAATCGGTTACTTTGCCCAGCACCAGATGGAGTTGCTGCGGCCGGACGAGTCGCCGCTGCAGCATCTAGTCCGCCAGGAACCCCTCACCCGTGAGCAAGAATTGCGCGATTACCTTGGCGGCTTTGATTTTCGCGGCAAGATGACCGATGCAGCCTGTCGTAACTTTTCCGGTGGCGAGAAGGCGCGCCTTGCCCTCGCCTTGATGATCCGTACGCGCCCGAATTTGCTGCTGCTCGACGAACCGACCAACCACCTCGATCTGGAAATGCGCGAGGCGCTGACGCTGGCCCTGCAGGAAACCGAGGCGGCGATGGTGTTGGTATCCCACGACCGCCATTTATTGCGTACCACCGCCGATGAGCTCTGGCTGGTGGCCGATGGCCGCGCCCAACCCTTTGATGGCGACCTTGACGACTACGCCGCCTGGCTGGCGACGCAGCGTCAGCGCGGTAGGGCGGTCGATCCTGACAAGCCGGAGCGGCAAGAAGCACGCGCCGGCAATCCGCCCGGCAAGAAAGCGGCGCAGGCCGAATTGCGCAATCAGCGCAGGCCGCTCGTCAAGGAAATTGAAAAGCTCGACAAGCAACTCGCCGGCTGGCAGGACGAGAAAGCACAACTCGACAGTCGGCTGGCCGCTCCCGAACTCTATGCAGCAAATGACCGGCCGCTGATCGAGTCCCTCAGCCAGCGCCAGGCCGAACTGGCCGCGGCCATTGAAACAGCCGAGGCACGCTGGCTGGAAATACACGAAAAGCTTGATGAATTTGACGCACTCGCCAGTGAATGAGTGGACGGCTATTGCATTTTCCAAAACATCGCGCTATCCTCGTATCGAATGAACGTTCAATCCATATATTCCACTTGATGTAATCCTGATGCCACGCCTGCCCTCTTCGGTCGAACCCGGCCAGATACGCGACCATGTATTGGCAGCGGCGCTGCAGCTATTCACCCAGCGTGGTTACTTCAACACGTCCGTTCCGGACCTGGCGCGCACAGCCGGGGTAAGTGTCGGTTCCATCTATCATCACTTCAAAGACAAGGAAGATGTCGCACGGGCCCTGTATTTCAGCCTGATGGACAGCTTGCAGGGCAAACTGGCGGAAATCGCCGGGCAACACCAATCTGCCCAGGAGCGCTGCCGGGCGGTCATCACCATGCTGTTCGACCTGACCGAAACCAACCGTGACGCGATGGATTTCATGTTGTATGCCAAACATCGGGAATTTCTGCCCGGCGAGCAGCCGGTTTGCTCCTCCAAGCCCTTTGAAACCATGCGCCAGTTCGTCGATGCAGGCATGGAGCGCGGGGAAATCCGCCGCATGGATGTCATGGTGGCAACTTCCAGTCTTTTCGGCGGGGCGATTCGGCTGATCACCGCACGCCTCGACAATGTACTTGCCGAGCCGCTGCCGGACAGGCTGGATGCTGTCTGGCAGTGCGCCTGGTGCAGTGTGGCAGCCTGAACCCGGGCCGCCTTTTTTTGGTTCGCTTATAGAACGAACATTCATTCTAGGAGATGCAAAATGAAAACCATGGCCATTGTGATTCGCGACGACGCCTACGACAAGATTCTCACCCCGCTTGCCTTCGCCTACCTCACCGCTTCGGAGGGCACACAGGTCGACCTGCTGTTCGTCAACTGGGCCGTCAAGGCGCTCACCGCGGAAGGTGCCGCCAAGCTGCGCATGGATGGATTGCACGCCGCGGAGGAACCCATGGTGCGCGCCGGCGTGGCCAAGGCCGGCTTGCCCACCGAGATCTACGATGTGATCAAGGCCCTGAAAGCGACCGGCTGCGTGAATTTTTACGCCTGTAGCCTGGCCGGCGCCATCTTCGGCGTGAATGAAAGCAACCTGATCCCCGAAGCGACGGGCATCGTCGGCGCCGCCTGGTTCCTGAACGAAAAAGCCGTGAAAGCCGATCACTGCCAGTATTTCTGAGGAGCGCGATCATGAACAACATCAAAACCACCGCGACCCTGGACACTTCCGGCAAGTGCTGCCCGATGCCCATGGTTGAAACCAACAAGGCCATCAAGGGCCTGGCGCTCGGCGACATCCTGGAAATCATCGCCACCGATGTCGGCACGCGCACGGACATTCCCTCCTGGTGCGAACGCACCGGACAAACCCTGCTGTCCATGACGGAGGAAAACCAGGTGCTGCACTACTATGTCCGCAAAGAACGCTGAGCCGGCTGAACTCTGCCTTGGCTGCGTATATTTCCCGCCCAACCTGCCGCGCCAGGCTTATGCGCAGCGGGATTGGGACATCCTGCAGGCCCGCAGCTGCTCATTCGAGCATCTGCCGGGTACCGCTGACTGCCTGGAAAACCGCAAGACCAGTTGCTCCCTGGTCGACCTCGACCAAACAGGCTAGGAAACCTTTTGACAGGCTGGCTGGTAGAATGAGCATATTTCAAAGGGGATATCCGTGCAGCTGGTTTGTCTCGACCTTGAGGGGGTTCTCGTCCCGGAAATCTGGATCGAATTTGCCGAGCGCACCGGCATTCCGGAACTGCGCCGCACCACGCGGGACGAACCCGATTACGACGTACTGATGAAGTACCGGCTCGCCCTGCTCAAACAACACCAGCTCGGCCTGCCCGACATCCAGCAAGTCATCGCCGCCATGGGGCCGATGGCCGGCGCCAGGGATTTCCTCGATGCGCTACGCCGCGATTTTCAGGTGATCATCCTGTCCGACACCTTTTACGAATTCGCCATGCCGCTGATGGCCCAACTGGGCATGCCGGCACTCTTCTGCCATAAACTGGAAGCGGATGGCACCGGCTTTCTGGTCAATTACCACCTGCGCATGCCCAACCAGAAAATGGAATCGGTGCGGCGCTTCAAGGAACTCAACTTCAAGGTCATCGCCGCCGGCGATTCCTACAACGACACCGCAATGCTGAACGAAGCCGATGCCGGCATCCTGTTCCATCCGCCACAAAATGTCATCGAC
>JAUXNZ010000015.1 GCA_030682595.1 Rhodocyclaceae bacterium
ACCGCGTCGGGGTCGGTGGTTGCCGCGCGCCAGATCGGCACCAGCACCGCCGCCGTGTAGGGGACGACCGTGAAGAAGAACAGCGTCGCCACGGCCAGGCCGTCGATCTCGGGGGCGAGTTGAAAGCGCGGGTAGAGCACGGCCCAACCCTTGAGCACCGGTTCGAACAGCACGCCGCCGGCGCGGAATACATGCAGATAAGCGGCGACATAGCCGACAAGGAAGGCGGTCAGCGAGATCAGCACGCCCTCCCAGATCTTCATGCGGATGACGTCGCCGGTCTCCCAGCCGATGGCCTTGAGGATGCCGATCTCGCGTTTCTCCTCGGCGGAAAGACCCGCCGCCTTGTCCCAGGCGAGGATGGCGAAGGCCAGGATTGCGCCGGAAAGTATCGCCAGGACGATGCCCTCGCGCCAGGAGAAGATCGAGGCGTAGGTGCGCAGCATTTCCTCGCGCAGGATCGGCCGGGAGTCGGGCAGCGTGGCAGCCAGCTTGGCGGCGATGTTCCGTACCTCCTGCGGGTTGGCCACCGCGAGGGCGATATCGGTGTAGTGCCCGGCCGGGAATTCAAAGAAAGCCCGGAAGTCATCCTCGTGCATCAACACCAGGTCGGCGCTGACCAGCTCGGAGTCGTGGGGCAGGATGTCGGCGACGACAAAGGAATACAGCTTGCCCGAATAGGCGCGGAAGGAGATGCCGGTATCGAGCGCCAAGCCGCGGACGCGCTCGAGCGCGGCGCCGATCACGATGGTGCCGCGCTCGATGCCGCCGTTGTTGACGCCGTCGGCGCGTGGCGCCATGAAGGTGTAATTGGCCTTGATCACGGGGTCGTAGTAGTAACCCCAGAGCCGTCCTTCGATCTTCTGCACGCCCCGGATGCGTCCGATCTTTTCCAGGTATCCCGGTGGAATCAGGTCATGGCGCCCCGCCACCAGGCGCTGCAGGACGATCTCCGGCGCATCGGCGAGTACCCGCGTCGCCTCGTGGCGCAGCGCATGGGAAAACAGCGCCACCGAGGCCAGCACGAACACCAGCAGCGTATAGACGGCCAGCAGGCCGAGGTTGCGTGCCTTGCGCCGCGCCAGCGCGGCCAGCGTGAAGTCAATCAGCGCGCGTTGTTGTTCTATCCAGATATTCATGGCGGGTATGTGGCGGGGCAATCAGGCTGCCGGTGGGAAAATGTTCCAGTGCCAGGGGGTGATCCTGAAAGGGGGCATGCAGGTCGGCCTGGGACGGGTGGCGTGTATAGCGCGCTTCGGTGAACAGTGCGATGTCGGTCAGCCCCAGGCGTTTTGCCAGCACATGGTTGGCCTCGATCCGCCCGGCATGACGTTCGCGCAGCAGCGCCGCATCGACAAAGCTCATGGCGAAACCGAACAACGCCACGGCCAGAAAAGGCAAGACCAAACGTGCCGGACGGTGGTTCATCTCAGAGCAGCTTGCGGATCGCCGCCGCCAGCTTTTCGGGGGACGCGGCAAAGGCTTGCGTGCCGCTTAACTGGCCGTCGGGTGCAACCAGATAGGTAGCGGCGCTGTGATCGACGGCGTAACCACCGTCGGGGCGGGGCGGCTGGAGCGCATAGCTGACGCCGAATGTCCTGGCGGCAACGGCGATCTCCTCTGCCGTGCCGGTCGCGCCGATCATGGCGGGATGAAAATAGGCGGCGTATTCCTTCAATCGTTCCAGCGTGTCGCGCCCGGGGTCGACCGAGACGATGATCAGGCGGGTGCGCGCGCGCTCTTCGGGCTTGAGGAGATTCATGGCCTGGGCGGCCGTCGCCAGCATGCTTGGCCAGATGTCCGGACAGTTCGTGTAGCCAAAGTTGACCAGCAGCACGTTGCCGCGCAAGGACTGGCTATCGAGCGGGCCTTGCGCAGTGCGGAGCACAAAATCACCCGGCGACGCGCTGGCCGAACCGGCCGGCTTGGTGCCACCGTAGGAACAGGCGGAGAAAAGGAAGATGCTGATGAGCAGGGCGAGAGAGCGAATGTACATTGCAGGAGAACCGGTCACCGGGATTGGTGATAGCCTCAAGTGTAGCGGAGACGCCGTCTCGCCAGCGCCGACTTTCCGTGATAATCCCCAAGTCGTTCACCACGGAGCCAACCACCATGCGCCAATTCCTCCTGCTTTTCTTCTTCGTCGTCCTTGCCGGAACAGTCGGCGCCGGCGACAGGCCCATTTCAACCATTTCGTCCGTTTCACCCATTGCGCCGAAGGTCGCCGACCCGGCCGCCATCGCGGCGGCGGTGCAGGAGCTCGGCGGCATCAACGGCGTTGCGCTGGCCTGTGGCCAGAAGGAGGTGGTGGCCCGCGCCAAGACGCTGATGATCATGCGCGTGCCGAAAACGCGCGAATATGGCGAGATCTTCGAGAAGGCGACCAATGACGGTTTCCTGAGCCAGTCGGTGAGCAGGCAACCCTGCCCCAAGCGCGCCACCGCCGTGGCACAACTGGAAACTGCGGCGCGGCCCCTGCCCGCCGCGCCCAGCCATCAGGCGATCACCGAAACTGCCGCGCCCGCCGTCGGCGTCAATCCGCGTTACCTGTTGCAGGACACCAATGGCCGCGCCTTCATGGACAGCGACTATCACGGCAGATTCCAGCTGATCACCTTTGGCTACACTTTCTGCCCCGACATCTGCCCGACCACGTTGATCGAGATGGCCGAAGTGCTCAAGCTGCTGGGCGCCGATGCGGCGCGACTTCAGCCCATTTTCGTCTCGGTCGATCCCGAGCGCGACACGCTCGACGTCCTGCGCATCTACACCGGCTTCTTCGACAATCGCATCCTTGGCGCCACAGCCTCGCCGGAGCTGGTCCGCCGCACCGCCGACAACTTCAAGGTGCGCTACGAAAAGGTCAGTGAGCCTGGCGCCGCACCCCTGCAGTACTCGGTCGACCATTCGGCCGGCATGTACCTGCTGGGTCCCCGGGGTGAGTTCATCACCAAGTTTGGTTATGCCACCCCGGTCGCCGATGTGGCGGCGCGCATCCGCGCGCACATTTCGCAGGCGCCGAACGCCCCGGCCGGAAATTGACAGAGGTCAAGGTCTTCCGACCGGCAGGGGACTACTGTGCGCGTCAAATTGCCGCAGCGGCGTTTTGCCGCATGGCGATTGTGGTGGGACAAGTGACATAACACAGTGTTTATCGGAGGATGCCATGAACAAATTTTCGGTGCGGACCGTCTCGCTGTTATTGGCGGCGGGACTTGGACTTACGGCGG
>JAUXNZ010000037.1 GCA_030682595.1 Rhodocyclaceae bacterium
CAGCGCCGACTGGATGGAACGCAACTTCTTCCGCCGCATCGAAGTCTGTTTCCCGGTGCTCGACCCCAAGCTCAAGCGACGCGTCATCAAGGAAGGCCTGCGCAATTATCTGGCCGACAACTGCCAGGCCTGGGACATGGACAGCGAAGGCCAATATCGCATCAAGCCCTCGCGCCGCGTGCGCGTCTGTTCCCAGGATTTGCTGCTGAGCCAACTCGCGGGATAGCGGTCGCCCACCTTGACTACAAGGGCCGCAGGGTTGTTGTAGTGACAACAAAACGGGATAATCGCAATCCTCCCTCGCCTCAATATGACCAGCTACCTTTTCATCATCCTCGGCGCCGTTCTCGTCAATAACGTCGTTTTTGTCCGCGTCCTGGGACTGTGTCCGTTCATGGGCGTTTCGCGCAAGCTGGAAACCGCGGTCGGCATGGGAGCCGCCACGACCTTCGTGTTGACCATGGCCTGCGCCGCCAGTTACCTGATCGATCATTGGCTGCTGGCCCCCTACGACCTCCTCTACCTGCGCACCCTGTCGTTCATCGTCACCATCGCCGCCATCGTCCAGTTCACCGAACTGATGATCCAGAAGACCAGCCCGCTGCTGCATCAGGTGCTCGGCATTTATCTGCCGCTCATCACCACCAACTGCGCGGTGCTCGGCATCCCGCTGCTGAATATCGGCATGGGGCACAACCTGGTCGAGTCGATGCTGTTCGGCTTTGGTTCGGCTGCCGGATTCACGCTGGCGCTGATTCTGTTCGCCGGCATCCGCGAACGACTTGAAGGGGCCGATGTTCCCGTGCACTTTCGCGGTACCGCGATTGCCATGATCACGGCGGGCATCATGAGCCTGGCCTTCATGGGTTTCGCCGGGCTGGATAAATTCAAGTAAACATAATGCCTCCCCACGCTCGCCTCATTTGCCAACAATTCGGCTCGCTGCCCCCCACCCCCAGAGGGGGCAACCCGCGCGTGTCTTCTTGGGGCGGCCCGGCGAAGACATGATCTCCGCGCTTTTGGTTATGACCCTGGGCGCCGTCCTCCTCGGCGCGGCGCTCGGCTTTGCCGCCGTCAAGTTCAAGGTCGAAGGCGATCCGCTGGTCGAGAAGATCGACGCCATCCTGCCACAGACGCAGTGCGGCCAGTGCGGGTACCCCGGCTGCAAGCCCTATGCCCAGGCCATTGCCAAGGGGGAGGCCGACATCAACTGCTGTCCGCCGGGCGGCGAGGAAGGGATCCGCAAACTCGCCGACCTGCTCGGCCGCGAGTTCAAGGAACTGTCGGGCGAACACGGTATCGAGAAACCCAAGAGCGTCGCCGTCATCGACGAGCAGACCTGCATCGGCTGCACCCTGTGTATCCAGGCCTGCCCGGTCGACGCGATCGTCGGCGCCGCCAAGCAGATGCACACCATCGTCGCCGCCCAATGCACCGGTTGCGAACTGTGCCTGCCGCCCTGCCCCGTTGATTGCATCCTGATGGTCCCACTGCCCGAAACGCTGGATACCTGGAAATGGAAATATCCGGTGATCGAAATCAAACCGGCGGCCCGTCATGCTTGAACTTTTTCGTTTCCCCGGAGGCGTCAAGCCCGCCTCGCACAAGGAGGCGGCCGCGGCCGCGCCGATTACCCAGGCACCCTTGCCGGAGTTGCTGGTGGTGCCGTTTCGCCAAAGCGCCACCGGCTCGGCCGCCATTCAAGTCGTGGCCGGCGAAGTGGTTCTCAAAGGTCAAATTATCGGCTTCGCCGAGGGCCCCTTTGGCGCCGCCGTGCATGCCCCGACCTCCGGTGTCGTGCGGGCGGTCGAATCGCGCAGGCTACCGCACCCTTCCGGCCTGGCCGCGCCCTGCGCGGTGATCGAACCGGATGGCGCGGAGCGCTGGGTCGAACTCTCCTCGCTCGACCCCTGCAACAGCGACCCGGAACTGCTGCGGGCGAAGCTCCGCGATGCCGGCATCGTCGGGCTGGGCGGCGCGGCGTTTCCCAGCCATGTGAAGGCGCGCACCACCATCGATACGCTCGTCATCAACGGTGCCGAATGCGAGCCCTGGATCACCTGCGACGACCGGCTGATGCAGGAACGCGCGGACGAAATCGTCGCCGGCGCCTGCCTTCTCGGGCGCCTGATGGGCGCGCGACGCATCCTGTTCGGCGTCGAGGACAACAAGCCGGCGGCGGCGGCGGCCCTGCGCGCCGCTGTCGGCGGGAGCAGCAGCGGCAACGTGCAGGCCATGCAGGTGATCAGCGTGCCCACGCTCTACCCGGCCGGCGGCGAAAAACAGCTGATCCGCGTGCTCACCGGCATCGAGATTCCCTACGGCAAGCTCGGCCCGGATTTTGGCGTGCAATGCTTCAACGTCGGCACCGCCCATGCCGTCGCCCGCGCCGTGCTGCATGGCGAACCGCTGATTTCGCGCATCGTCACGCTGGCCGGCAATTTCGCCCGACCGGGCAATCACGAGGTGCTGATCGGCACACCGATCAACGGTCTTCTGGCCCTCGGCGACCCGCAACCCGACACCGACCGCATCGTGATGGGCGGGCCGATGATGGGCTTTACCCTGCACGACACCAGCGTGCCGGTGGTCAAGGCCAGCAACTGCCTGCTGGCGCTGAGTCCGGCGCTGTTCCCGCCGCCACCGCCGGAAATGCCCTGCATCCGCTGCGGCGCCTGCACGCTCGCCTGCCCGGTGCGGCTGCAACCGCATGAACTCTATTGGTATGCGCGTGCAAAGAATTTCGGCAAGACGCAGGAATATCACCTGTTCGACTGCATCGAATGCGGCTGCTGCGCCTATGTCTGCCCGTCGCACATACCGTTGGTCGACTACTACCGTTTCGCCAAATCCGAGATTCGCGCCCGCGAACGGGAAAAGGCCGCCGCCGACCTGGCTCGCGAACGCTACGAATTCCGACAATTCCGCGAAGAACGCGAAAAGATAGAAAAAGCTGCCCGCCTCGCTGCCAAGGCCGCAGAAACCAAAGCCAAGCTGGCGCGGGAAGCCGCAGAAAA
>JAUXNZ010000040.1 GCA_030682595.1 Rhodocyclaceae bacterium
ATGATGCTTTTGGCGTTGATGCGGCGGCCATTTCTTTCCATCCAGACTTCGCAGGGGAAGCGGCCGGCCAGTTCGGTCAGCTTGGCGGAAGCGCGGGCATGCAGGCCCAGTTTGTTGACAATGGTTGTCTCGGCGCGTGGCATGGGGTTAACGTGAACTACGCAATTTGACGCCGCGTTCATGGACGAGCGCAGCGAGCAAACTTTGACCCCCGCCGTGGGGCGGGGGCTGGGGGTGGGGGGCATCGATTGCTGTTAACGTTTTCATGGTGCGGGAGTGAGCGTAATGACCATGCGAGTTTAATGTTTCAGCATGTTGAGCACGCCATCGCGGCCGCCGCCGGTGGCACGGGTCAGCAGCGTGTCCATGCCCTTGTCGCGGTTGTTGATGGCCCGCAGCAGCATCGGCAGGTTGACCCCGGCCAGGCCTTCGATGCGACCCGCGTCCAGCAGCTTGGCGGCAAGGTTCGACGGGGTGGCGCCATAGATGTCGGTCAGGAGCAGCACGCCCGCGCCGGCGTCGATTGTTTTGACCATTTGTTGCGCCAGCGGCAGCAGGTCGGCGGGGTCGTCGCTCGCCGCCACGCCGAGTTGCAGCAACTGGGCAGGACGTTTGTTCATGACATGGCAGGCGCACTGAATGAGCGCTTCGCCGAGGGTGCCATGGGTAATAAGAAAAATGCCAATCATGATGTCTCCGCCGGGCCGCCCCAAGGAGGCGGGCGCCCCCCCTGTGGGGGGCAGCGAGCCGGGTCTGCGAGCGTGGGGGGCCATCATAGTAATTATTGCACGACGCTCACGTCGGGATTCGCCGGATCGAAGGCCAGGCGCTGCCGCAGGGCGGCGGTAACGGCGATCTTTCCCGCTGCATCGATGCGCAGGACCTGGGTTACGCCAATTTTTTGCGCGAGCGCCAACCAGTTATCGCCGGCGACAAACAGCGGTTTTGACAGCACATCGGACTCGATGCCGGCAGCCGTGGCGGGCGGGATCAGCACCGTCAGCGCCTGGGTGGCGGTGGCGGGCAGGCCCGTGCGCGGGTCGATCAGGTGGCTGTAACGGCGGCCGTCCACTTCGAAATAGCGCTGATAATCGCCCGAGGTGCCGATGGCTTCGCCGTCGTGGAGTTCCAAAGTCGCCAGCGGCGCGCCGCCGGCCGCCGCGCTGCGCGGGTGCTGGATGCCGACACGCCAGGGTTTATCCCCCTTCTTGCCCAGGGCCAGAACATTGCCGCCGATGTTGATCAACGCATTCCGGATGCCGCGCGTCTTGAGGATGGCCGCCGCACGGTCGAGGGCCGCACCCTTGAGGTAGCCGCCGAAATCCAGTGCCACGGCCGGATTTTTCGAGCTGACGACACTCCCCCTCTCAAGAAACTCGCCGGGCCGCCCCAAGAGTTTCTGCCCCTCTGTGTGGGGGGGGGTGCTAACTGTCAGATCGGTGATCGATGGTTTTGCCGCAACCAGCGCCGCCAGCGCGACAGCGTCGGGCAGCGCCGGCTTGAACTCGTCGCCGTGAAAGCCCCACAGCGCCACCAGGCGGCCGATGCCGGGGTCGAACAAATGTTCGCTCTGGACGGTCAGCGCCTGCGCGGCAATGATCAGTTCGGCGAGTTCCGCCGACACTGCATGCGGCCGGCCGGCGGCGATGGCGTCATTGAGGGCGGTCAGTTCGGAAGGCTGCCAGGCGTGATAGGTGCGATGCAGCCGGTCGAACTCGCGCAGCACCTCATCGGTCGCGTTCTGTGCCGCCACGCCGCGCGCGCCCCAGACCAGCACCTCGACGCGGGTGCCGAAAACGTAGGATTCCTGCGCCACCGGCGCAGGCTGGCCGCAGGCGGCAAGCAGCAGCGCCAGCAAGAGAACGACCAGCCTCATGCGGCGGCGCTCTGCTCCAGTTCGCGAGCCGCCGCCAGCAGGGCCAGCCGCGCCACCACGCCATACGCATAGAAGCGGTTGGGCGGCGCATCGGGTGCCTGCGTATTGTCGGGCAGGGTGCAGCCCGTTTCGAAGGCGAGCGGCTTGAACTGCATGCCCGGCGCGTTGAGGTTTTCGTCGATGCCGCGCTCTGTATTGACCCGATAAAAACCGCCGACGACATAGCGGTCGATCATGTAGACCACCGGCTCGGCGACCGCATCATCGACCCGCTCGCAGGTCGGCACGCCTTCCTGGATGATGACCTCCTGCACCCGCAGGCCTTCCTTGCCCACCGCCATCTTGTTGCGCTGGCGCCGGTTGAGGTTTTTCACTTCGCTGGCGTCCTTCACCGTCATGATGCCCATGCCATAGGTGCCGGCGTCGGCCTTGACGATGACGAACGGCGGGTCGGTGATGCCGTATTCCTGGTATTTGGCGCGAATGCGGTAGAGCAGCGTGTCGACATTGGCGGCCAGGCATTCCTCGCCAGTGCGATCCTGAAAGTTGATGGCGCCGCAGACTTCGAAATCCGGGTTGAGCAGCCAGGGGTCGAGTCCCAGCAATTCGGCAAATTCACGGGCCACCTGTTGGTAGGCGGTGAAGTGCCGCGACTTGCGGCGCACATGCCAGCCGGCATGGAGCGGCGGGAGGATGAACTGCTCGCGCAGGTTTTCGAGGATGGGCGGCACGCCAGCGGACAGGTCGTTGTTGAGCAATACGGCGCAGGGGTCGAAATCGGCAAGACCCAGCCGGCGGCCCTGACCATCCGCACCCGTCGTGCCGAAGCGCCGGAGCGGCTCCAGCATCAACGCCTGGCCGTCAGGCAAATTCAGTGTTGTCGGCGCGGTGATCTCCGGCAGCAGCGAGCCGATGCGTACATTCAGCCCGGTATGGCGCAGGAGCGTCGCCAGCCTGGCCACATTGGCCAGATAGAACTGGTTGCGCGTGTGGCTCTCCGGAATGATCAGGAGGTTCTTCGCCTCGGGGCAGACCTTTTCGACCGCCACCATCGCCGCCTGCACGCATAACGGCAAAAAAGCCGGGTTGAGGTTGTTGAAGCCGCCGGGAAACAGGTTGGTATCGACCGGCGCCAGCTTGTAGCCGCTGTTGCGCAGATCGACCGAGCAGTAAAACGGCGGCGAATGATCCAGCCACTGGCCGCGCAACCAATGCTCGATGGTGGTTTCGGCATCGAGAAAACGCTTTTCCAGGGCCAGCAGCGGCCCGGAGAGGGCGGTGGTGAGATGGGGAACCATGATGGGCTTTCGGAGTTCAGTGACGCGCCGGCCAATCTTACACCACGCGTCCCGTTATGCCCTGCGGATGCCGGACACCGTTCCTGTTATACAATTGGACTGACAGCATCATAAAAAAACACCATGACTAATGGCGCGATGACCCCGCTGGTTTATGAACTGACAGTCCATCCCGATGGCACGGTAGCGCCGGGTCGCGGCGTGCTGGCCGCGGT
>JAUXNZ010000051.1 GCA_030682595.1 Rhodocyclaceae bacterium
GCCGCGCGGAATGTTGATCGCACCCGGCAAATGGCTGGCAACATATTCATCGTATTCGCGCACGTCGATGATGACGCGCTTGCCAAGTTGCTGCTGGGCTGCGGCGGTGTCGATTTCCTTGATCTGCGCCTTGGCTTCGACCACCAGTTCGTGGGGGGTCATGGGCATGAGTCTCTCCGTTGTTATATCAGGGTCGCCTGATTATCCCAGAGCGCGCACCCTGCCCGCAACGCGGTTATCCGCGCCAGAGATTGGCCAGACCATACAGACCGTAGCCCAGAACCAGCAGACCCGACACCACGCGCGTCACGCGTGCCTGGGCAAAGCGCCTGAAGCGCGCCAGCAGCAACCCGGCCAGCAGCAGGTTGGGCAGGGTGCCGAGACCGAACGCCAGCATCAGCAGCGCCCCCTGCCCTGCCGAGCCACTGGCCAGCGCCGTGGCGAGTGCGCTATACACCAGGCCGCAGGGCAGCCAGCCCCAGAGCAGGCCGAGCGGCAGGGCCTGGGCGGCGCCGCGCACCGGCAGGAATCTGCGCGTGGCCGGCTGGATACGCTTCCAGATCGCCTGTCCGCCGCGCTCAAGTGGCGCAAGCAATTGCGTGATGCCTAGCAGATAGAGCCCCATGGCGATCAGCATCAGGCTGGCAAAGAAATACAGGCCGTGTTGCAAGGACAGCATATTTCCCGCGAAATGACCGACAGCGCCGACCAGCAGGCCGGCCAGCATGTAGCTGGCGATGCGGCCGAGGTTGTAGGCGAGGTGCACTCCGAACGCAGCTCCGCCCTGCGGCGACTGCAAAGTCAGCGCGCCGACGATGCCGCCGCACATGCCAGCGCAATGCCCGCCGCCCAGCAGGCCGACGATGAACAGCGCGATGAAGGAGTTTTCCACGCGATGGGCGCCGTCCCGCGAGCGCCGACTTTCAGATGACTTTCGAGTAGCGCACGCGCTCGCGGTCGGCGCGCAGGTAACGGTCGAACACCATGGCAATGACGCGCACGAGAATGCGGCCCTTGGGCTCGACGGTGATCCACTGGTCGTCGATGGTCAGGAGCCCCGCCTGCTCCATCTCGGCCAGATCGGCGAGTTCGGCGGCAAAGTAGGATTTGAAGTCGATCAGATGGGCGATTTCGATGGATTCGATGGACAGCTCGAAGTGGCACATCAGCGCCTGGATGATCGAGCGGCGCAACAGGTCGTCGGCGCTGAGCTCGAGGCCGCGCATCACCGGCAGTTCGCCGCGATCGAGCGCGTCGTAATACTCGTCGAGGGTGCGGTAGTTCTGGCAGTAACTGGGCCCGACCTTGCCGATGGCCGAAACGCCGAAGGCCAGCAGATCGGCCTCGGCATGCGTCGAATAACCCTGGAAATTGCGGTGCAACCGGCCCTGGCGCTGGGCAATCGCGAGTTCGTCGTCGGGCTTGGCGAAATGATCCATGCCGATGAAGACATAGCCAGCATCGGTCAGCCGGCGGATGCACAGCTGCACGATCTGCAGCTTGGCGTCGGGGCTCGGCAGCTCGCTCTCGTTGATGCGCCGCTGCGGCTTGGCCAGGCCAGGCAGATGGGCGTAGTTGTAGATCGACAGCCGGTCCGGCGCGAGCTTGATGATCTCGTCCAGCGTATGGTTGAAGCTGATGACGTTCTGTTTGGGCAGGCCGTAGATCAGGTCGACCGAAATGCCCTTGAAGCCGAACTCGCGCGCGGCCTCGATCACCAGTTGGGTCTCTTCCAGGCTCTGGATGCGGTTTACCGCCTTTTGCACGCGCGGGTCGAAATCCTGCACACCGACGCTCATGCGATTGAAGCCCAGCTCGGCAAGGAGCTGGACGGTTTCGCGATCCACCTTGCGCGGATCGACTTCGATGGAATATTCGCCGTCGGGCAACAGGCGGAAATGCTGCCGCGTCATTTCCATCAATTGCCGCATTTCGTCCTGCGACAGGAAGGTGGGCGTGCCGCCGCCCCAGTGCAGTTGCACGACGTCGTGCGGGCCATCGAGCGCGGCCGACTGCAGCGCCATTTCCTTGCCCAGATATTTCAGATACTTGGCCGAGCGCCCGTGATCCTTGGTGATGATCTTGTTGCAGGCGCAGTAGTAGCAGATGGTGTTGCAAAACGGGATGTGAAAGTATAATGACAGCGCGCGGCCAATCCCGCCGATCGTGCGCCGTTGCAGCCATGAGTGGTAGGCTGCGGCATCGAAGGCCTCGACGAAGCGGTCGGCCGTCGGGTAGGACGTGTAGCGCGGGCCGCTGACGTCAAAGCGACGGATGATTTGCGGATCGAAAATCAGTTCTTGATAGTGGCTCACGACTAGAGGATGGCGGTAGTGAAAACAAGCGGAAAAATTAACGGCACGGAACACCGTCGCACGAGTCCCGCAGCATGCAGCAAGCCGGGCCGCGCCACGTTGACACAGATCAAAGCTCCCGCTATTCCAATCAGCATAAGCGCCCACCCCGAAAACGCCGCTGCGTGTCGTTCTGTGCGGCAAAGCCGCATCCCGCTACGCGGGACCAGCCTTCGGCTGTCCTGCGGCCTGCGGCCTTGTCCCCTCAAGGGGCCAGGAATCACCTGGGGCGGCCCGGCGTATTTCTTGATCCGATGCACGCCCGGGTAATTCCCCTCTCCGCGCCGAATTTGCAAACGGGGTTGCGCGAGGCCTGCTCGCAGTGCAACCTGCGCGAACTGTGCCTGCCGATGGGCTTGAGCGGGGGCGAGCTCGACCAGATCGATCAACTGGTGGAAGTGCGGCGGCGCATTCAGCGCGGCCAGCACCTGTATCGCGGCGGCGACGATTTTCTGGCGATCTACGCGATCAAGACTGGGTTTTTCAAGACCGATGTACTGCTGGAAGACGGCCGCGACCAGGTCACCGGCTTCCAGATGGCGGGCGAAATACTCGGCATGGACGGCATCGGCTCGGAAAAGCACACCTGTAACGCCGTCGCGCTGGAGGACAGCGAGGTCTGCGTCATTCCCTTTGTCGACCTGGAAAACTACTCGCGCGAAATCAGCGCCCTGCAGCATCACTTCCACAAGATGATGAGCCGCGAAATCGTCCGCGATCATGGCGTGATGATGTTGCTGGGCGTCATGCGCGCCGAAGAACGCCTCGCCGCGTTTTTGCTCAATCTCTCGCAGCGCTTCACCGCGCGCGGCTATTCACCCACCGAATTCAACTTGCGCATGACCCGCAACGAAATTGGCTCCTATCTCGGCCTCAAGCTCGAAACCGTCAGTCGCGCCTTCTCGCGTTTTCACGAAGAAGGCCTGATCTCGGTGCACCAGAAACACATCCAGATCCGCGATGCCGCCGGCCTGAAGAAATTGCTGTCCGAGCGGCGCGCCTGATTCAGCCAAGTTGGTTGGCGACGGCCCACACCGCCGCCTCGACGCGCGAGCGGAATTTCAGTTTCTTCAGGAGATTCCGCACATGCACCTTGACGGTGCCTTCCATGATGTCCAGTTCGCGGGCAATCAACTTGTTTGACATGCCAGCGGCCAGGCATTTCAGGATGGCCGTTTCGCGCTCGGTCAGGCTGGCCTCGTTGCGGCTCTCGCTCTCGCTTTCCTCGCGCAGCGCGGTGGCCAGCGGGCTGGCGAGTTCCGGGCTGATCGCGGTCTGGCCATGCATGGCGTTGTCGAGCATCTTGAGGATGTCATCCGGATCGTTGTCCTTCAAAATGTAGCCATCCGCACCGGCGCGAATGGCGGCCATCAGGTCTTCTGGCGCATTCGACACGGTCAGCATGATGATGCGGGCATCCACCCCCAGGTCGCGCAGGGTGCGCAGGGTTTCCAAGCCGTTGATGCCCTTCATGTTGAGGTCAAGCAGGATCAGGTCGGGATCGAGTTGCTTGGCGAGTTCGATGCCGTGCCGGCCGCCGGCCGCTTCACCAACCACGGCGAATGCGTCGGCGAGGGCGAGCAATTGGCAAACGCCGCGCCGGAACAGGGGGTGGTCGTCGATGACCAGGACGCGCGTGAGGTCGGCTGGGGTGGGGGTCGTCATTGGGCGGATTGAGTAGGTTGGCGATAGTTCTGCGGCAGGAAATGCAGCGTAACGATGGCGCCCGCGCCGGGGGCGGTGGCGATTTCGAGCCGGCCGTCGAGAATCTCCGCGCGGTCGTGCATGATGCTGACGCCAAAATGATTGGCCGGGGTCTGGTGCGCGTCGAAGCCCCTGCCGTCGTCGGTAATTTGCACGGTGACGGCATGGTCGGC
>JAUXNZ010000053.1 GCA_030682595.1 Rhodocyclaceae bacterium
ACGTTGGATGACCCGCCCTGGATCACGGTGGTGACGTCGTCGAAGTAGCCGGTGCCGACTTCCTGCTGGTGCGAGACGAAGGTGTAGCCCTGCTCGCGGGCGGCGAATTCCGGTTCCTGCACCATCTCCACGTAGTGCTTCATGCCTTCGCCGCGGGCATAGGCGTGGGCGAACTGGAAGGTGTTGAACCAGTTGATGTGGATGCCGGCCAGCGTGATGAACTGGTACTTGTAGCCCATGGCCGAGAGTTCGTCCTGGAATTTGGCGATGGTCTTGTCGTCGAGGTTCTTCTTCCAGTTGAACGACGGCGAGCAGTTGTAGGACAGCAGTTTGCCGGGGCATTTGGCCAGCACGGCCTGGGCGAATTCGCGGGCGAAGCCCAGGTCGGGCGTGCCGGTCTCGCACCACACCAGGTCGGCGTAGGGCGCATAGGCGACGCCGCGGCTGATGGCCTGCTCCAGGCCGTTCTTCACGCGATAGAAACCCTCGGCGGTGCGCTCGCCGGTGAGGAAGGGCTGGTCGTTGGCATCGTGGTCGGAGGTCAGCAGGTTGGCGGCCTCGGCATCGGTGCGGGCGAGGATGATGGTCGGCACGCCCAGCACGTCGGCGGCGAAGCGCGCGGCGATCAGCTTCTCGCAGGCTTCCTGGGTAGGCACGAGCACCTTGCCGCCCATGTGGCCGCATTTTTTCGCGGCGGCGAGCTGGTCCTCGAAGTGCACGCCGGCGGCACCGGCGACGATCATGTTCTTCATCAGTTCGAAGGCATTGAGCACGCCGCCGAAGCCGGCTTCGGCATCCGCCACGATCGGCAGGAAGTAGTCGATGAATTCCTTGTCGCCGGGATTGATGTCGCGCGACCACTGGATTTCGTCGGCGCGTTTGAAGGTGTTGTTGATGCGGCGCACCATGGCCGGCACCGAATCGTAGGCGTAAAGCGACTGGTCCGGGTACATGGTTTCGGAGGTGTTGCCGTCTGCCGCGACTTGCCAGCCCGATAGATAAACGGCCTCCAGGCCGGCTTTCGCCTGCTGCATCGCCTGGCCGGCGGTGATGGCGCCGAAGGCATTCACATAGCCTTTTTTCGCGCCACCGTTGATCTTGTCCCACAACTTTGCCGCGCCGCGCTGGGCCAGCGTG
Organism: Rhodocyclaceae bacterium; assembly: GCA_030682595.1. GTDB lineage: Bacteria > Pseudomonadota > Gammaproteobacteria > Burkholderiales > Rhodocyclaceae > Sulfuricystis. The sequence goes on from JAUXNZ010000053.1 coordinate 1,138, forward strand.
TATTCGAGCTGCACGGAACCGCGCAGGCGCACGACGTCGGCGGCGCCATAGCCGCGTTTGACGCCTTTCCAGCGGGGATTGCTGGCCCAGTCTTTTTCCAGGGCCGCGATTTGTGTTTTGCGATCGGTCATGTCAGGGGTCCTCTCAGAGCGTATGTTGGGGTCAAACTTGATTTGCTTCTGCTTGCCCGCAAGCCTTCTGGATGGCCGCGCGGGTCAGGTGCGATGCAGTATACCGGCCTTATTGCAAAGCAACAAGTGTCTTATATAAGATATAACTTAGAAAGTTTAAATGGATGCATGAAGCGGCCGCATGGGGCGCACGGCGCGGCGCTGGCTCCGTGGATGCGGTGTGGGGCGACCCGAAGAAGCACCAGGACAAGAAGAAAAAGCACCGCTGCGACAGGGAGCACCCGCGCCGTGGCAATGTGTGCGGGAAAACAGGGATGGTTGATGCTGTCAGTATGGAAATCCTGAGCCCCGGCTTCCCTTTGTGACAATATCGCAGTCCCGCTAAATATTAACCACGCCATGACCCAACAGCATCGCATCTTCGACCGCCGCCGCTTGTTGCTGCTGGTGAGCTTCCTTCTTTTCGCCGGCTTCTTTGCGACGACTTTGTTTGGTTATTTCGTTTCCAAGCAGGCGATACGCAACGCCATCATCGAGCAGGATCTGCCACTCACTTCGAGCAACATCTATTCGGAGATTCAGAAGGATCTGGTGCGGCCCGTGCTGATTTCTTCGACCATGGCCAGCGACACCTTTGTGCGCGACTGGGTGCTGCAGGGGGAGCGGAATGTCAGCGAGATGGCCCGCTATCTGGGCGAGATCAAAAAACGTTACGGTGCCTTCAGCAGCTTCTTTGTTTCAGAGAAGAGCGGGAATTACTACACCAGCGCGGGTGTTCTCAAGCAAGTATCGCGGACCGAGCCGCGCGATGCCTGGTACTACCGCGTCAGCGCGATGGCGGCAGACTACGAAATCAATGTCGATCCCGACCTCGCCAACCAGGACGCCATGACCATATTCATCAACTACCGCGTGTACGATTTTTCCGGAAATTACATCGGCGTAACCGGCGTCGGCCTCACGGTGGATGCCGTGCGCCACCTGATTGCCGACTATCAGCAGCGTTTCCAGCGCAGCATTTATTTCGTCGATGAGCAGGGTCGGGTCGTGATCTTCGGTAATCGCGTCGATCGCGAAGCGAATTTGCGCGCCGCCGAGGGTCTCGGCGGACTGGTCGAACGCATCCTCAAGGAAAAGAGCGGTTCCTACCAGTACCAGGCCGCGGGCGACAACCACATTCTCAATGTGAATTATCTGCCCGAGCTCAAGTGGTATCTGTTCGTCGAACAGAACGAGGCACCGGCCCTGGCCGAGATCCGCCAGACCTTATACGTCAATTCCGGTATCAGCCTGGTGGTCACGCTGGTGGTTCTGTTCCTTACGCATCTCGCCCTTTCCCGGTATCAGAAGCGCATGGAGGAACTGG
>JAUXNZ010000054.1 GCA_030682595.1 Rhodocyclaceae bacterium
TTCATGTCAGCCAGGGCACCGTGCGCAAGGCCATCGACGAGATGGCCGCCGAAAATCTGCTGGTGCGGCGTCAGGGCAAGGGCACCTTTGTCGCCAGCCACAACGACCCGCGCGCCTTTTTCCGTTTTTTGCGGCTGACCCCGCAGGCCGGGGGGATCGAGCCGTCGAAGAGCGTGCCGCTGGAATGCTGGCGGGCCAAGGCAGGCGCCGAGGCCGTGCGCGTGCTGGGGCTCAAGATGGGCGAACCGATCATCATCGTGCGACGCCTGCTTGAATTTGCCGACAAGCCGGTGGTTGTCGACGAGATCTATCTGCCGGGCGACGTGTTCCCTGGGTTGACGCTGGAGGTGCTCAAGGAGTCCACCGGATCGCTCTACAGCATGTTCGAGACGAAATTCGGCGTGCGCATGATCCGTGCCGAGGAACGTCTGCGCGCCGTGGCGGCCGACCGCGCCACCGCCGAACTCCTGAATGTGCCCGAGGGCAGCCCGCTCCTGTCGGTGGAGCGCATCAGCTTTACCTACGGCGACCGTCCCGTGGAGTGGCGGCGCGGTTTGTATTCGACGGCAGAGCACTGTTATTTGAACGAATTAAGCTAAGTAAGTTAAGATACTGCACTGCAACAAATTGGAGCGTCAGCGATGGCAGCGTTAAGCAAAAAACGACCCAAGTATCTGAATCTGATCAAGATAAAACTGCCCATTGCGGGCATTGCCTCTATTTTGCACCGCGTCAGCGGCGTCGGAATGTTCCTGATGTTGCCGTTGCTGGTCTGGCTGCTGGAACTTTCCCTGCGTTCGCCAGAAAGTTTCGAGGCAATGAAGCAGGTCGCCGCCCATCCTTTGCTCAAGTTGATCCTGATCGGTTTGCTGTGGGCCTTGCTGCACCATTTCTGCATGGGCATCCGCATCCTGCTGATCGACATGCATATCGGCGTTGAAAAGGCACAGGCCAGTGCCTCGGCCAAGATGGTGCTGGCTGTCAGCCTGCCGCTGACCTTGATCGTGGGGGCCAAGCTATGGTGAATCGCAAACTGGTCGGCGCCCACTATGGCCTGATGGACTGGCTCGTCCAGCGCGTTACCGGCGTCGTCATGGCAGCCTACACGGTGGTCGTGGCCTTTGCGCTGTACACAGGGGCGGGGTCGAGTTACGAGCGCTGGGTGGCTTTCATGTCCGCCACCCCCATGCGTTTCATCAGCTTTTTGTGCGTCGTCAGCCTGTGCTGGCATGCCTGGATCGGCGTGCGCGACACCTGGATGGATTACGTCCAGCCTGCCGGCATCAAACTCACCCTGCATGTGCTGACCGTGTTGTCGGTGATCGGCTGCGGCGGCTGGGCGGTGCAAATTCTCTGGAGGCTGTAAGTGAGCGTTATGAACGTGACTGTCCGTAAATTCGACGCCGTGATTGTCGGCGCAGGCGGCGCCGGTCTGCGTGCCGCCATCCAGCTTTCCGAGGCCGGGCTGAAGACGGCCGTGCTGACCAAGGTTTTTCCGACCCGCTCGCATACCGTCGCGGCGCAAGGCGGCATCGCCGCCAGCCTCGGCAATTCCGAGGAAGATCATTGGCACTGGCACATGTACGACACCGTCAAGGGGTCCGACTGGCTCGGTGACCAGGACGCCATCGAGTTCATGTGCAAAAAAGCCAACGAGGTGGTGATCGAACTCGAACACTACGGCATGCCCTTCGACCGGCTCGACAACGGCCGCATCTACCAGCGCCCGTTTGGCGGCCACATGTCGAACTTCGGCGAGAAGCCGGTGCGCCGCTCCTGCGCCGCGGCGGACCGCACCGGCCATGCCATGTTGCATGCGATGTATCAGCGCAACGTCAAGGCCAATACGCAATTCTTTGTCGAATGGCTGGCGCTCGACCTGATCCGGGACGCTGACGGGGATGTACAGGGCGTGCTCGCCATGGAAATGGAAAGCGGGGAACTGGTGGCCTTCCACGCCAAGGCCACCATCCTGGCCACGGGCGGCGCCGGGCGCATTTATTACTCGTCGACCAACGCCTTCAACAACACCGGCGATGGCCTCGGCATGGCGGCGCGCGCCGGCATTCCGCTGGAGGACATGGAATTCTGGCAGTTCCACCCGACGGGCGTGGCGGGCGCCGGGGTGCTGATCACCGAAGGCGTGCGCGGCGAGGGCGGCATTTTGCGGAACAGCCTGGGCGAACGTTTCATGGAACGCTACGCCCCCAACGCCAAGGACCTGGCCTCGCGCGAGGTGGTGTCGCGCGCCATGGTCACCGAGATCAATGAAGGCCGCGGCTGCGGGCCGAACAAGGATTTCGTGCTGCTCGACATCACCCACCTGCCGCCGGAAACCATCATGAAGCGGCTGCCGGGCATCCATGAAATCGCCGTGCAGTTCGCCGGGGTCGATGCGCTCCGCGAGCCGATCCCCGTGGTGCCCACCTGCCATTACCAGATGGGCGGCATTCCGACCAACTTCAAGGGCCAGGTGGTGGTGCCGGGCAAGCGCAGCCAGAACGAGATCGTTTCCGGTTTGTATGCCGCCGGCGAATGCGCCTGCGCTTCGGTGCATGGCGCGAACCGGCTCGGCACCAACTCGCTGCTTGATTTGCTGGTCTTCGGCAAATCGGCCGGTGAGTCGGCGGTCGAAGAATTGCAACAGTCGCCCAAGGCGCACAAGGAACTGCCGGCCGATGCGTTCGAGCAAACGTTGGCGCGCCTGAATCGGCTGAATACGCAGAAAGACGGTGCCAGCGTCCATGAGACGCAACTGGCCATGCAGCGCACCATGCAGAAACACGCCGGGGTATTCCGCTTTGCCGATTTGCTGAAGGAAGGCGTGCAGAAGATCATCGAGGTGCAGAAGGATGTGGCGCGCACCGCGATCCAGGATAAATCGCAGGTCTTCAACACGGCGCGCGTCGAGGCGCTGGAGCTCGACAACCTGATCGAGGTTGCTGTTGCTACCATGGTGTCGGCCGAGGCGCGCAAAGAGAGTCGTGGCGCGCATGTGCGCGATGACGCGCCCGACACTCCCGAGCGTCCGGATGGTCGCGACGATGTCAACTGGCTCAAGCACAGCCTGTGGTTTAAAGATGCAAATCGTCTGGAATACAAGTCGGTCACCCTGCGGCCGCTGACGGTCGACACCATCGCGCTGAAGAAACGTGCTTACTAAAACGATTAGAGAATGACCATGACAACCCGCACCCTGTTGTTCAACATCTACCGCTACGATCCCGACGTGGATCGCAAGCCTTATATGCAGGACATCGAAGTCGCGGTGGACGCCACCGACCGCAAACTGCTGGATGCGCTGGTCAAGCTGAAAGCCAAGGACGACTCCATCGCCTTTCGCCGTTCCTGCCGCGAAGGCGTGTGCGGCTCGGACGGGATGAACATCAACGGTGTCAACGGTCTGGCCTGCCTCGCCGATCTCAACAACTTTCCCGAGGGCAAGCCGATTGTGCTGCGCCCGTTGCCGGGGCTGCCGGTGATCCGCGACCTGATCGTCGACATGACGCAGTTTTTCAAGCAGTACCATTCGATCAAGCCCTACCTGATCAACCACGATCCGCTGCCCGAGCGCGAGCGCCTGCAATCGCCCGCGGAGCGCGAGGAGCTGGATGGCCTGTATGAGTGCATCATGTGCGCCTGCTGCTCGACGGCCTGTCCCACCTTCTGGTG
>JAUXNZ010000097.1 GCA_030682595.1 Rhodocyclaceae bacterium
TTTAGCACTCAGCAAACGCCCATTGCCGCCCTGCTCAATCTTGGACTGAACTTCGTCGACCTCTTGCAGGTCATAAAGGACGCCTTGGTACGATACGCCATGGGCTGAGCGTATCTGCCCTCATTTACCCTAATTGCAATATCCCACCTCCGGAGCATTCATGAAACTCAATTCCCGATTCGCCCTCCTCAGCGGCCTGGCCGCACTTTTTTTGTCCCAGGCCGTGTTCGCCAACGAGGCGCAGATCAAGAAGGCGGTGGAAGCCTGGCTGGGCAGCAATGGGCCCAAGGTGGAATCCGTGCGCAAAGCGGGCGCGCTGGGGCTTTACGAGGTGATGGTCGACGGCGAGTTGATCTATACCGACGAAAAAGTCTCGCATCTCATCATCGGCCAGATTATTGAAGCCAAGTCGCGCAAAAATCTTACCGAGGAGCGCAAGCAAAAATTTTCACAGATCAAGTTCTCAGACCTGCCGCTCGACTTGGCCGTCAAACAGGTGAAAGGCAACGGCAAGCGGCTGCTGGCGACCTTCGAGGACCCCAATTGTTCCTACTGCAAGAAGCTGGCGCAGGAACTGCAGGGCGTCAATGACGTGACGATTTATACCTTTGTCTATCCGATCCTGTCGCCGGATTCAACCGAAAAGGCCAAGAACATCTGGTGCGCCAGCGACCGCCTCAAGGCGTGGAACGATTTCATGATCAACAACCAGGCGCCGGCCAGCAAGAATTGCAATCATCCGACTGAAAAAGTGGTCGCCTTGGGCCGCAAGCTGAACATCAGCGGCACACCCACGATGTTCTTTGCCGACGGCAGCCGCGTGCCGGGTTACATGCCGATGGCAACACTGGAAAAAGCGCTGGACAGGGGCAGTGCAAGGTAAGGCCCGGCGGCAAGGCTGCGAAGGCGTGAAGCTAACGCCGTCCCGTCAGCGCCGACTTTTGCGCGAGCGGGACGCCCAACAATCCGCCAGCGCCGACTTTCGATCAGTAGTGCGCGTTGACGTCCCACATTTCCGGGGTGAAGCGCACCACGCGGTTGCGGCCGCCCGCCTTGGCGGCATATAGCGCGACATCGGCGAACTTGACGATCTGCCAGAAGGTGTCCGAATCGCCGGGAAACTCGGCGACGCCGATCGAGATGGTTTTTTGCAGCATCCCCCCGGCGATCGGAATCTTGGTGGCCTCGATTTCGGCGCGAATTTTTTCGGCGACTTTCATGCCGCCTTCGGCGCCGGTATCCATCAGGGCCAGCAGGAATTCCTCGCCACCATAACGCACCGCAATGTCCGAACTGCGCACGTTGCGCAGCAGGACATCGGCCAAGGCCTTGAGCACCTTGTCGCCAACTTCGTGGCCATGCGTGTCGTTGACCTGCTTGAAGAAATCGAGGTCGAGCATCAGCACCGCGATCGAGCTCTTGCGCCGCTGCGTGCCGGAGACCAGGGTGCCGATGTACTCTTCGAGGAAGCGGCGGTTGTAGAGGCCGGTCATGGCATCGCGCAGGGAATTCTCGCGCAGGTGCTCCATCAGGCGCTTGGCTTCCAGCACCGGACCGGCCTCGCGCAGATAGACGGCGACGAAGGGTGCCAGCAGGCGCGCCAGCGGGGCATGCTCGGCGGCGATCACCATTTGCACCACGCAGCCGGCGGTGCCGGTCTGGGTGATCGGCAGGCAGATGTGGCTGTCGCCCGCCTCGGCCGGGCGAAACATGGTGCACAACCCGGGAAAGTCGACCGCATTCACTTCATGGCCGGTACGGCGGGCGCGGCAGAAAGATGAGTCGACCGTGATCTGCGGGTCGCAGTAGCGGCAAGTTACCCCAATCTCGCCATCGACCAGAATGGGCGTCATGCGGTTCTTGCTGGCCGCCACTTCGTAGATCGAAAACCGTTTGAAATCGTATTTCTGGCCCAGCACGTCGGCAATCCGCAGATAGATGTCGAGCTTGGTCTGGTCCTCCTCGATGGCCTGCTTGAACTGCGACACCGTAACCAGGCCTTCGACCATTTCGGCGGTGAGCGCCAACTGGTTGCCGCCGTCGTTGAGGTGATGCCCCATCAACTGGCCGACCCGGGTGCGAATGGTGGTTACCTCGCGGTCGAGGAACTCCATCAGATGGTTGATGTTCAGGGCAATGGCGCCCAGTTCGTCAGCACTGCGCTGTTGTATGCGGCCGGAGAAATCACCTCCCACCGCCTGCGCGGTGACCTCCTGCACGGCATGGGCAGTGTCCGATAGCGGGTTCATCATGCGCCGCAGGATCGCCAGGCCGGCCAGGGCGGCGAGCAGCACCGCCAGACTGATCAGGCCCACCGCCAGGATGCTGTTGCGGCGATTTTCGGCCAGCGGAATGTCGATGGCCACCACACCCAGCACCGTGCCGACGCTGACGGCGTGGCATTGCAGGCAGTTGGGCGTACCGAGGTCATTGGCAACATAGGGGATCAGCGCACGGTAAACCAGCTCGCCGCCGGTCGATGCCTTCTCGAACGACGCCTTACCCGTGGCCATTGCTAGATCAATGCCCCCGGTTTCCCCACCGTTCTTCACGCCGGCGTGGTCGAGGGCGATGCCCGGCCCGAACTGACTGACCACCGCCGGGCCGCGAATCACCCGTACCTGCCGCACACCGGGCACCGCGGACAGGCGAGCGAGAAATTGCTGGCGCTTGTCGATGGTGCCATGGATCATGCTCTCGGTGAGCCCGAGCTTGACCGTTTCGGCCACCGAACGCGCATGCATCTCGGCGGCATAAATCGAGAAGTAATGAAAACTCAGCGCGGAGAACGCCGTCAACACCACGAGCAGCGCCGCCAGGGTGCTGACGTAGAACATCATGGTCTTGCCTTTGAGATTCATCGCTACCACCCAAGAGTGAGTAATTCGTGGTGCACGATACGCAATTTTTGGCGGACACCCCGCTGTGAGAAGTGGTTTTTCCTGCCTTATTTCAAGACCTTATTTCAAGGCCTTCTTTCAAGGCACATGGCCGCGCGGCAGCAGCACCCACATCATGCCGCGCTGCTTCATCCGGCCGGCCTGATTACCCGCTGCCACGCCAGTACCCCAGTAAAAATCAGCGCGCACCGCGCCGCGAATGGCTCCTCCGGTGTCCTGCGCCAGCATCAGCCGGTTGAGCGCCTGTTCGCTGTTGGGTTGCGTGGTGGCGAGCCAGACCGGCGCCCCCAGCGGGACATGGCGCGGATCGACGGCAAGCGAGCGTTCCGGCGTGAGCGGCACGCCGAGCGCGCCGGGCGGGCCGCTCCCCGTCGAGGGCAATTCGCGGAAAAACACCATGCTCGGATTGACGTTCAATAGCTCCTGCATACGGCGCGGATTGGCCACTGCCCAGGCCTTGATGCCCTGCATCGAGGCTTCATGCGCACGCAGCTCGTTCTGGTCAATCAACCAGCGACCGATCGAACGATAGGGGTGGCCATTCTGGTCGGCGTAACCGATGCGCACCCGGCTGCCATCGTCGAGCAGCACCTGCCCCGAACCCTGAATCTGCAGGAAGAAAAAGTCGAGCGGATCATCCACCCACAGCAGAGCTTCATCGGCACGTCGCACCTCCTGCGCCGTCCAGTCGGCGCGGTCATGATAAGGCACCAGCTTGCGCCCTTCGATGCGGCCACGCAGGCGCATGTGTTTCAGCTCCGGATAGAGCGCAGCGAGTTCGACCACGATCAGATCAGCCGGCGGGGCGAAGACCGGTGTCAGGTAGGGCGCTTTTTTTGCGCGGCTGCCGCGGATCAGAGGCTCGTAATAACCGGTAACCAGTCCGGTCCGGCCGCCATCCGGCTGGGTGAGCGCCCAAGGCTGAAATTGCCCCTCAAACCAGGCGCGGACGTCGGCTGATGCCGTCCCGCCAGCGCCGACTTTATTGGCCCCCCGCGCTCGCAAACCCTGCTCGCTGCCCCCCACAGGGGGGACATCGGCTTGGGGCGGCCCGGCGCCGATGTTTGCAGTCAGTGCCGACTCGCAGCTCGCGCGCCAAAGCGGCCGCTTCGCCAGCGTTGCGCAGGACGCGCGAAACGCCTCGAAGGCCAGCAGGGGATCGTCGGCTGCCCAGTCGGGCAGGTCGCTCCAGGCGGCGGGCTGCAGGGGCTTGACCTCGGGCTTGGCGGGCTCGACACCCGGACAAACCGGGCAGGCGGCGCAGGGGGGGCAGGTCGTTGCAGTGGTGGCGACGGGCGCAGGTGGCGGCGCGGGCAGCGCGGCGCAGCCGGCGAGCAACAGCGCCAGCAGGAAAGCCGGGGGCATGGGCATGGTGAATCTGCTAAATTGAACGGTCATCAAGGAATGAAAGCTTAACCGATGCAGGCCCTCGAAACACTGCTGGCACGACTCGAAAGTTTGGTCGGGCGCGCCGAATCCCTTTTTCCTCAGCCGCCCGCGCCGCCCGACTGGCATGCGGCAACTGCCTTCCGCTGGCGTGTCGCCCAGGGGCGTGGTCGCCTGGAACCGGTGCGCCACCCCCATCGCATCCAGCTTGACGACCTGCTCGGGGTCGCCAACCAAAAGGCCGCGATCGTGCGCAATACGCGCCAGTTCATCGCCGGCCGTCCCGCCAACAACGTGCTGCTCACCGGCGCGCGCGGTACCGGCAAATCGTCGCTGGTCAAAGCGGTGCTGGCCAAATTCGCCCCGCGCGGCCTGCGTCTGATCGAGGTCGACCGCAACGACCTGGTCGACCTGCCGGAAATCATCGAACTGGTCGCCGACCGTCCCGAGCGTTTCATCGTGTTTTGCGACGACCTTTCCTTCGAAGCCGCCGAGCCCGGCTACAAGGCGCTGAAAAGCGCGCTCGACGGCTCCATTGCCGGCCCGCCGGAAAACCTGCTGATCTACGCCACCTCCAACCGCCGGCATCTGATGCCCGAGCGCATGGCCGAGAATCTCGAAACCACGCATACGACCGATGGCGAGATCCATCCCGGCGAAACCACCGAGGAAAAAATTTCCCTGTCGGAACGTTTCGGCCTGTGGCTATCGTTCTATCCCTTCGATCAGGAATGCTATCTCGATATCTGCGTCCATTGGCTGCATCGCTTCGGCGTCGATGAAAAGTCGGCGCTGGCGGGACGGCAGGAAGCCTTGCAGTGGGCGCTGCAACGCGGTGGGCGCTCCGGGCGCATCGCCTGGCAATTCGCCCGGGATTTTGCCGGACGGCAAAAGTGCGGCTGACCGAAGTCGCCGCCGCCGTCATCCTGCGCGCGGACGGGCACTATTTACTTGGCCAACGCGCCCCTGGCAGCTTCTATCCCGGCTACTGGGAATTTCCCGGCGGCAAGGTCGAACCCGGCGAAACGCCCAAGGATGCCCTCATCCGCGAACTCCACGAAGAACTCGAAATCGAGGTGCTGGCCGCGACGCCCTGGATCGTGCGCGAACACCGGTATGCACACGCCCATGTGCGGCTGCATTTTTTTCGCGTCACCCGCTGGCGCGGCGAATTCCACGATCATGTGCATGCCGCCCTCGCCTGGCAGGACCCGGCAGCGCCCATTGCGTCTCCCCTATTGCCCGCCAACGGGCCGTTGCTCGCCGCCCTGCGGCTACCCGCCGTGTACGGCATCACCCACGCCTGGCAGAGCGGTGTCGCGGCCCAGCTTGCGGCGCTCGATGTGGCACTGGCGCGCGGCCTGCGGCTGGTGCAGTTGCGCGAAAACGCCTTGCCGGAAAGCGAGCGCGCCGCCTGCGGCGCAGCGGTGGTCGCGCTTTGCCGACAACATGGCGCGCGGGTGCTGGTGAATGGCGATGCGGAGCTCGCCCGCGCCATCGACGCCGACGGCCTGCACCTGCCAGCGCGCCAACTCATGGCCGAGCGCGGGCGGCCGCCCTTCCCGCTCGTTGCCGCGTCCTGCCACCAACGCCAGGAACTGGAACATGCCGCGCGCCTGGGCCTGGATTTTGCCGTGCTGGGCCCCGTCAAGCCGACGGCCTCGCATCCCGGTGATATGGGCATCGGTTGGGAAAATTTCGCCGGATTGATTGCCGGCCTGCCCATGCCCGTCTATGCGATCGGCGGGTTGTCGCCCGCGGACCTGCCGGAAGCGCTCGCCGCCGGCGGCCAGGGCATCGCCGCTATTCGCGCGGCTTGGAGCTGACTTTCATGATGCGTCGCATCATGAAAGTTAGCCCCTTCAAATGCCCCCCACCCCCAGCCCCCGCCCCGGGGCGGGGATCAAAGTTTGTTCGCTGCGCTCAGGGGATTACGCGGCGTCAGATTTCACGTTATTGTCGGGAATGACGAACTCGTCGGGCGGCGCCGCGGACGGCACGCGATAGCTGTCGCTCGCCCACGCGCCCAGGTCGATCTGGCGGCAACGCTCGGAACAAAACGGACGGAACGGGCTTTGCGGCCCCCACGCCACGGCCTTCCCGCAGTGCGGGCAATTGACGCTGCGGACGGCCATCACAAATTACAGAAGGTCAGGTCGAACGCGATGTCCGCTTCCGATTGTTTCGGCCGTCCGCAGATGTCGGGAACGGTGAAGCGCACGTTGAGCGCATATTTGTTGGCGCTGATTTCCGGCACGGCGGCAGGATTGGACGACAGGCGCAAGCGGACCAACTGTGCGGTGCGGCCGGACAGCATCAACTGGAAGGCGCCGTGCGGGGCGACCTGTTGCTCGGCCCGGCCGGACGAACGCAATAGACGCAACACGATGCCCAGCGCGGCGCGAATCGGCAACAGCGGCTTGATCCAGCCGGTGAGATCGACTCGCCGCTGCGCCGGGTCGCGGTTCAGCCAGTAGTGATAGGAAGGCAGGTCGAACTCGCAGGCGCCGCCGGGAATGCCGGTGCGGTTCTTGATGCCCATCAACCATTCGTTCTCGCGCAGGCACTGGCCGGTTTTACCCTGCATGGCCAGGAGCGCTGCCGAGCACTGCTCGATTTCGTAAAGGGCGCCGGAGAGCGCATCCTCGGAAATATCCGGGTTGTTGCGAAAGGACAGGAGGATTTGTCGTTGCCGCTCCAGTTCCTGCATCAGGTCGAACTTGAGGTCGGCGCGGCCGGCAATCTCAAGAATTTCAAACAGGGTGACGATCGCGACATGATGCTCGTTGGGGCCATCGAGGTCGGAGAAATAAAGCGTCCGCTCGAACAGGTCCTCAAGACGCAGCAAGGTGCGGATGCGCTCATTCAGCGGGTATTCGTAGGTGATCACGCGCCGGCCCGTTTGGAAATAGCCAGAATTTTGACTGATTCGCCCATAAATCTCAACTTGAGCTCGACCTGAAAACACCCGCAATCGTCGCATTGAGATTTTTCGCCAGTTGCCGGTAGCGCTCATGCAGCAAGGCGACCTGCGCTGCCAGTTCGTCCAGGCCGGCGTCGTTGTTGATGACGTCGTCCGCGGCAGCCAGGCGTTCCTGCCGTTTTGCCTGCGCCGCCAGGATTTTTTTGGCCTCGCCACTGGACAGGCCGCTCCGGACCATGGTGCGGTCAATCTGGGTTTCCTCGGAACAATCGACGACCAGCACGCGGCCAACTCGCCCGCGATAGGCGCCCGACTCGACCAGCAGGGGCACGACAAGAACAATGTATGGAAAGTCGGCGCTGCTGGCACGGCGTATTTCCTCGTCGCAGGCGGCGCGAATCAGCGGGTGCAGGATGGCTTCGAGGCGAAGCCGCTCCGCCGGATCGGCAAACACGCGCCGCCGCATGGCGGCACGGTCGAGCGCCCCGTCGGCGGTCAGCGCGGCCGGGCCGAATGCGGCGGCAATGGGCAGGATGGCCGCGCCGCCCGGCGCAGTCAGCCCGTGCGCGATGGCATCGGTATCAATAATGGCGGCGCCCAGCGCGGCAAAGCAACGCGCCACCTCGCTCTTGCCGCTGCCAATGCCGCCGGTCAGGCCGACAACAAAGGTCATGGGGGAGCGCAATCCGCGCGCACGGCCTCCCCCAGAGGGGCCATGATCTCGGGAAGTTTTCGGGTCAGCTCATCCGCGGGCGCACGCAATTCGACCGCAAATTTATCCGGAGACAGTTCGCGCCGGGCAAGTTGCGCCGAGCGCACGCCCTTCTTCGCTACCGCTTGCAGAAATTCCCCGGCCAGCGCCTGGCTGCGAAACACGCCCAGCGATACCGCGAAGGGTCCCAGCGCCGCGTCCTCGACGATCTGTCCTTCCTTGACGCCGAGCTGGCGCAGTTCCGTTTTCTTTTTTTCCGCCACGGCCCGACTGGGCAACTGGGCAATCACCACCCAATGGCCGTACGTTTCCTGCTCGGGAATCAGGGTGAGCTGCCAGCCCGGCGCCTCGGCCACGCCACTCTTTTTGATGGTTTCGACGGCGGCGGCGGATAGTCCTTCGATGCGCTGGCAAAGCTGCGTCGCCGCAGAGGTAACAGGTGTCACCTCCGCGGCGAGAATGCGCAGCTTGTCCGGCTCGATCTGCTGTTGCAGGCGCGCCGGTTCGCGCCCCGCATCCGCTGCGCCCAGATAGCCCCGGCCCCAGGCGAACAACAGCAGATTGACCAGCAGAAGCGCAAGGAACGCGAGGCGCATCGAGCCGATCAACCGACCTTGGGTAGATGGGCCAGCGAAGCCTGGATCGCCTCGGCCGGATACTCGAAGTCTTCCAGCTTGCCGGCGAAATAACTTTCATAAGACGACATGTCGAAGTGACCATGGCCGGAAAGATTGAAGAGCAGCGTCTTCGGTTCGCCACTCACCTTGCAGCGCAACGCCTCATCGATGCAGGCGCGGATGCCGTGGGCCGATTCCGGTGCCGGGATGATGCCTTCGGCGCGGGCGAACATCACGCCGGCCTCGAAGGTGCCGAGCTGTGGCACCGCTATCGCCTCGATCAGCTTTTCATGGAACAACTGCGAAACCAGCGGGCTGTCGCCGTGATAACGCAGGCCACCGGCATGGATGCCCGGCGGCATGAAATCGTGGCCGAGGGTGTACATCTTCATCAGCGGCGTAAAGCCCGTGGCGTCACCGTAGTCGTAGGCATACACACCCTTGGTCAGCGTCGGGCAGGACGCCGGCTCGACCGCCACCATGCGAATCTTCTGCGCCCGCTTGTCGCCTGCCGCCACATCACCCAGGAAGGGGAAGGTCACGCCGGCAAAGTTGCACCCGCCGCCGCAGGGCGCAAAGATCATGTCCGGATACTCGCCAATCTTTTCGAACTGTTTCTTCACTTCCTGGCCAATGATGGTCTGGTGCAACAGCACATGGTTGAGCACCGAGCCCAGTGCGTACTTGCTGCCGGGAGTGGAAACCACATCCTCGATCGCCTCGGAAATCGCAATGCCGAGACTGCCCTGGTTGTCGGGATCCCGTTGCAGGATATCGCGGCCGGTCTTGGTCTGGTTGCTCGGACTCGCCAGCACCTCCCCGCCCCAGGTCTGCATCATCATGCGGCGATACGGCTTCTGGTCATAGCTGACCTTGACCATATACACCCGCACCGGCAAACCGAACATCTGGCCGGCGAGCGACAGCGATGAACCCCACTGGCCGGCGCCGGTCTCCGTCACCAGGCGTTTGGTACCGGCAATCTTGTTGAAATAAGCCTGCGGGACAGCCGAGTTGGGCTTGTGCGAACCGGCCGGGGATACGCCCTCGTACTTGTAGAAAATCTTGGCGGGCGTGCCGAGCATCTGTTCCAGGCGCTCGGCGCGGCACAGCGGACTGGGGCGCCACAGCGCATAGATCTTGCGCACTTCGTCGGGAATCGGGATCCAGCGCTCCGCCGACATTTCCTGTTCGAGAATCGGGCCGGGGAAAATGGCCAGCATCTGCTCCGGGCCGACCGGCTTGCCATCCGGCCCCAGCGGCGGTGCCGGCGGATTGCTCAGGTCCGCGGCAATGTTGTACCAATGTGTCGGAATTTCGGATTCGTCAAGAATGACGCGTGTCTGGCTCATGCTGCCCTCCCGGATGGATGGTTTTTGGAAAAAGCGCAACCATACTTCAAATGCGCTCGCGGTCAAAGGTGCTGGCGCGCGCCAGCCCCGTGAGCACGAGATTGTCGACGTGGCGCAGCGGCAGTTGCAAGTGCGGTGCCAGCGCCACGGCCGTGCCACCGGAGATCAGGCAAAGCAGGTCGTCGCCGTGGAGATGGCGCGCCATTCGTTCGATGGCGCCCAGTGTGGCGGCAATGCAACCGCTGACAATCGCATCGTCGGTATTCGTTGGCAATTCGCGGAAGACGCCGCGCGCAACGGGCAGGCCTGCCGTATTGCGGGCCAGCGCCTGGCGCATGAGTTCGAGGCCGGGAAGAATCAGGCCGCCGCGGAATACGCCATTCGCATCGAGCGTATCGATGGTCGTCGCCGTGCCCGCCATCACCACCAGCGCCGCGCCGTCATGCAAGGAATGCGCCCCGAGCAGCGCCGCCCAGCGGTCGGCGCCAAGTTGCGCGGGGGTGTCGTAACCATTGCTGACGCCACCCGCCGCCAGGCTGCTGCGAAACCAGTCGAGCGGCACGGACAGGCTTGCGGCGAGCGCTTCGATGCGCGCCGCCACCAGCTCGCCGGCGACGTTGCACGCCAGAACGCGCGATGGTTTCACCGGCAATGCGTCAATCAGTTGGCCGCTTTCGGCATGCGCGAGGGCGCCGCTCCCCAGCCAGGCATGGCCATCCCACAGACCCCACTTGAGCCGCGTATTGCCGGCATCCAGACATAAGATCACGGCATACCTCGCAAGGACACTTCGCCGGACAGCACCCGCTCGAGCTGTCCGGCGACTTCCAGCAGCAGCGCGCCATCGGCGGCGACGCCCCGACAAATCCCCGCGCGCGGGGCGGCGAAATCGGACAGCAGTTGTATCGGCGCGTCCGCAAAGGCGTGCCGCGCCAACCACGCAGCGCGCAGACCGGCAAACCCGTCACGCGCAAAGTTTTCCAGTACCACCAGCAACTCGGTCAGGATGACCGCCAGCAATCCGCCGGGATCGCCCGGGTAGTCAAGCGCCGCGCTCCGCGCCCGCAAATCGTCCGGCAGCACCGCCGGCAGACGCAGGTTCAGGCCGATGCCGATCACCGCCACGTGCGGCGCACCGGGCAACAGCTCAACGAGAATCCCGCCGAGCTTCCTGCCCTCCAGCAGCAGATCGTTCGGCCATTTGAGCCGGATCGCCGCCCCCTGATTACGCGGCGGCCCGGCGCCGACTTTCTCCAGCGCCTGCGCCAGCGCAAGACCGACGGCCAGCGACAGTCCGGCAGGCGCGGTGCCTGGCACAAAGCGCCACAACAAGGAAAAGGTCAGACTATCGCCTGGCGCCGAAATCCACGCACGACCGCGCCGGCCGCGCCCCGCGGTTTGCTTTGTCGCAATGACGACCGCGCCAGCGGGCGCGCCCGCTTCGGCACGCGCGAGCAACACGGCATTCGTCGAATCACATTCGGCCAGCCAGTCGGCGTCGAAGCGGCAAGCCTGACTGCCCAGGGCCTGAACAAGCGCGGCAAGATTTAGCGGTGGGGCGACTGCGGCTGACATGGCGTGACTATGTTGGTGGGCCCGCTCGGACTTGAACCGAGGACCAAAGGATTATGAGTCCTCTGCTCTAACCAACTGAGCTACAGGCCCTGTAATACCTTACTCGGTGCCGTCGAGAAAACTGCGCAACTTTTCCGAACGCGACGGATGGCGCAGCTTGCGCAGGGCCTTGGCTTCGATCTGGCGGATGCGCTCGCGGGTGACATCGAACTGCTTGCCGACCTCTTCCAGCGTATGGTCGGTATTCATCTCGATGCCAAAGCGCATCCGCAGCACCTTGGCTTCGCGCGGCGTCAGGCTGTCGAGTACGTCCTTGGTGATGTCGCGCAAACTGGCGAACAGCGCGGCGTCGGCCGGCGCCAGCGTGGCCTGATCCTCGATGAAGTCGCCCAGATGCGAATCGTCGTCGTCGCCGATCGGCGTTTCCATCGAGATCGGTTCCTTGCTGATCTTGAGGATCTTGCGGATCTGGTCTTCGGGCATTTCCATCTTGATCGCCAGTGTCGCCGGATCGGGCTCGACGCCGGTTTCCTGCAGGATCTGGCGGCTGATGCGATTCATCTTGTTGATGGTTTCGATCATGTGCACCGGGATGCGGATGGTGCGCGCCTGGTCGGCAATCGAGCGCGTGATCGCCTGACGGATCCACCAGGTGGCGTAGGTCGAGAACTTGTAGCCCTTGGTGTAGTCGAACTTCTCGACCGCCCGGATCAGGCCGGTGTTGCCCTCCTGGATCAGGTCGAGCATCGGCATCT
>JAUXNZ010000108.1 GCA_030682595.1 Rhodocyclaceae bacterium
GCGGCATCCAGATTCCCTATCCGCACCTGACGGTGTATGCGGGCGTCGACAAGCAAGGGCACGCGCCCGCGTTCCGCCTGTCGCGGGAGACGCGATCATGAGACTCTCGCTGCGCTTCGTCCTCCCGTTGGTCCTCGTCCTGGCCGCCTTTGCCTATGCCATCGTGCCTCTGGTGGATCAATTGACCCTGCGCTGGTTCGTGCGCGACATGGACATCCGCGCGGAACTGATCGCCAACACCATCGCCGAGCCGTTGCTCGAACAGGTGGCTTCCGGCTCGAAGGCGAAAACCGCGGCCTTCTTCATGCGCATCACCCAGGACGAGCGCCTCTATGCGATCGGCTATTGCGCCGGCGCGACCGGCGCGCCGCTGGCATCGACCCTGTTGCCGGGCGATATCCGCTGCGACAATCTCGCGCGCTTCGAGGGTGCCGGCGATCATGTGCTGAAGAGCGCCAGCGGCCCGCTGCATGTCGCGGTAAAACGCCTCTCCAGCGGCGGCCTGGCGGAAGGCAAACTGGTGCTCGTCCATGACATGAGTTTCGTCGAGCGGCGCAGCGAGGAAACCCGGCGCTATGTCTTCTACTTCTTCGCCGGCCTGGCGGCGGCGATTTCCCTGATCACGGTCGTCATCGCCCAGCTTGCGTGGCGCGGCTGGGTGCAGGGCATGCGCGCGCTGCTGCGCGGCAACGCCCGGCCCGACCAGCCGGAGATCAAGTCGGCCCACCCCGAATTCCGTCCCATCGCGCGCGACCTGCAACGCCTGATCCACGACCTGGAATCCGAGGCGCGCTCGCGCGACGAAGGCCAGACGACCTGGACCGCCGAATCGCTGCGCGCGATCCTGCAAGGCGAACTGCGCGGCGAAGATATCATCATCGTCTCGAACCGCGAGCCCTACATCCACCAGCAGAAGGGCGAACACATCGAGGTGCAGCGCCCGGCGAGCGGTCTCGTCACCGCCATGGAGCCGATCATGCGCGCCTGCTCGGGCACCTGGATCGCCCATGGCAGCGGCTCGGCCGACCGCGCGGTGGTTGACGCGCACGACCATGTGCAGGTGCCGCCGGAGAAGCCGGCCTACCAGATCCGCCGCCTGTGGCTCACGCCCGAGGAGGAGGCCGGTTACTACTTCGGCTTCGCCAACGAGGGACTCTGGCCGCTCTGTCACATCGCCCACGTGCGGCCGACTTTTCGTTCCGCCGACTGGGCGCATTAC
The DNA here is from genome assembly GCA_030682595.1 of Rhodocyclaceae bacterium. Lineage (GTDB taxonomy): Bacteria > Pseudomonadota > Gammaproteobacteria > Burkholderiales > Rhodocyclaceae > Sulfuricystis. Next base: position 1,220 of record JAUXNZ010000108.1, read on the forward strand.
GAGGCGGTGAACCGCAAATTCGCGCGCGCGGTGGTCGAGGAGTCGAAGACTCCCGCGCCCATCGTGCTGGTGCAGGATTACCACTTCGCGCTGCTGCCGCGCATGATCCGCGCATTGCTGCCGGAGGCCACGGTGATCATGTTCTGGCACATCCCCTGGCCGAACCCCGAGTCCTTCTCGATCTGTCCGTGGCGCGAGCAGATCGTCGACGGCATGCTCGGCAGCAGCATCCTCGGTTTCCATACCCAGTCCCACTGCAACAACTTCGTCGATACCGTCGACCGCCTGCTCGAAGCCCGCGTGGACCGTGAGTCGTACCGCGTCAGCCTCGGCGGGCACGTCACGGCGGTGCGGCGTTACCCGATCTCCATCGATTGGCCGCCGGGGCCGGAGATGGTTGGCAAGCCGGTGGCCGATTGCCGTGCGGAAATCCGCGCGAAAAACGACCTGCCGCACGATCACGCCATCGGCATCGGCGTCGACCGCCTCGACTACACCAAGGGCATCGTCGAGCGTTTTCGCGCCATCGAGCGCCTGATGGAGCTGAAGCCCGAGTGGATCGGCCGCTTCAGCTTCATCCAGATCGCCGCCCCGACCCGTTCCAGCATCGAGGAATACCAGTCGCACGAGGCCCAGGTGCGGGCGTTGGCGGCGCGCATCAACGAGCGCTTCAGCCCGTCCGGCCGCGCCGGACCGCCGCCGATCATCCTGAAAATCGAGCATCACGAGCAATGGCAGGTCTACGAGCATTACCGTGCCGCCGACGTCTGTTTCGTCAGCAGTCTGCACGACGGCATGAACCTGGTGGCGAAGGAATTCATCGCCGCGCGCGACGACGAGCGCGGCGTGCTGGTGCTTTCACAATTCACCGGGGCCGCGCGCGAATTGCCCGAGGCGTTGATCGTCAATCCCTACGACGCCGGCCAATGCGCCGCCGCGCTGCATCTCGCCCTGACCATGACGGAAACCGAACAGCGCGACCGCATGCGCCTGATGCGCCGCCTTGTCGGCGAATTCAACGTCTATCGCTGGGCAGGGCGCATGCTGCTTGACGCGGCAATCATGCGCCGCCGTGGGCGGCTGCCCGAACTGGCGGCCGTCGCCACCTCGGGGGGCAGCAATGGCTAGACCCGCCCTGCCGCCTGCCCGGCCGCACTGGGCCTATTTTCTTGATGTGGATGGCACACTGATCGAGTTTGCCGACACGCCCGGCGGCGTGCATGTCGACGATGCCCTGCTCGGCCTGGTTGCTCGCCTGCACCATGCCTGCGGTGGCGCGCTGGCGCTGGTGAGCGGCCGCACGCTCGCCGATCTCGAACACCGCCTCGGTAGTGTGCGCATCCCGCTTGCCGGCCAGCACGGGCTGGAGCGGCGCGACGCCGCCGGCCGGTGTCACACGCACGCGACGCCGCCCGTCGCCAAGCGCGAATTGCGCCGCCGCCTCGATGCCGTTGTCGCGCGTCATCCCGGCCTGCTGCTGGAGGATAAGGGCCTCACGCTGGCCCTGCATTACCGCCAGGCACCGGCACTCGCCGCCTGGCTGCACCGCCTGCTCGCCAGCTGGGTCGCCGAGGTCGACGACTTGCAATTGCAGAAGGGTAAGCGCGTGCTGGAGATCAAGCCAGCGGGTTTCGACAAGGGTTCGGCGATCGCCGAGTTCATGGCCGAGGCGCCATTCCAAAACCGCGTGCCGGTGTTCATCGGCGACGATGTCACCGACGAGCACGGCTTCGCCCGGGTCAATCTGCTCGGCGGCCATTCCATCAAAGTCGGCGCTGGCAGGACGGCGGCCCGTTACCGTCTGACCGATGTCGCCGCCGTGCGCGGCTGGCTGGCGGGCGCACTTCAGGTACCAGGAGAAATAACATGACGCATTCGCTCGACCTCGGATTGATCGGCAACTGCACGGTCGGCGCGTTGATCGACGCGCGCGGCGAGATGGTGTGGGCCTGCGTGCCGCGCTTCGACGGCGACGCCGCCTTCTGTTCACTGTTGCGTGCGCGCGGCGAGCCGGGCGGCAAGGACGATTTCGGCTACTTCGCAGTCGAACTCGCCGACTTTGAGCGCTCCGAGCAGCATTACCTCGACAATACTGCCGTGCTTGTCACGCGCCTCCACGACCGCCACGGCGGCTGCGTCGAGATGACCGATTTCGCGCCGCGCTTCGGCCACTACGGCCGCACGTTCCGGCCGATGACGCTGGTGCGCGCGCTGCGCCGCGTCGCCGGTTCGCCGCGCGTGACGGTACGCCTGCGGCCGGCTTGCGATTACGGCGCGCAGCGCCCGGCGGTGACCTGAGGTAGCCACCACATCCGTTACGTGAGTTCCAGTCTCGTTTTGCGCCTGACCACCGATGCCTCGATTACCGCGATCCTGCAGGAGACGCCATTTTTCCTCGAAGAGGCCGTCACTTTCATTCTCGGCCCCGATGAGTCGCTGCAAGACGCCGTCGCCGACACCGGCCGCCAGTTCCTCGAAGAAACCATCCAGTACTGGCGCAACTGGGTACGCCAGCTGGCGATTCCTTACGAGTGGCAGGACGCGGTGATTCGCGCCGCCATCACGCTGAAACTCAACGCCTACGACGACACCGGCGCGATCATCGCGGCGATGACGACCTCGATTCCCGAGGCGGCGGGCAGCCCGCGCAACTGGGATTATCGGTATTGCTGGCTGCGCGACGGCTACTTCGTCGTCAATGCCCTGAACCGTCTCGGCGCCACCAGCACCATGGAGCGCTATCTCGCCTACATTCTCAACATCGCCGCCGGCGTGGCGGGGGGCGTGCTGCAACCGGTCTATGGCATCGACGGACGCGCCACGCTGGAGGAGCGCGAAGTGGCCAGCCTGTCCGGCTATCGCGGCACGGGGCCGGTGCGCGTCGGCAACCAGGCCTACGAGCAGATCCAGCACGATGTGTACGGTTCGGCGATCCTTGCCGCCACGCACGTGTTCTTCGACCGGCGGCTGGCGCGGCGCGGCGACGAAGCCCTGTTCCGCCGTCTCGAACCGCTCGGCGAGCGCGCCGTTGCCGTGCACGACCAGCCGGACGCCGGACTCTGGGAACTGCGCGGCAGCGCCCGTGTGCATACGTTCTCCGCCGTGATGTGCTGGGCCGCCTGTGACCGCCTTGCACGCATCGCCGCGCATCTGGGGCTCGACGCGCGCGCCGACTACTGGCGCGCGCATGCCGAGCACATCCGGCAGGTCATCGACACGCGTGCCTGGAACGGGAAGCGCGGCAGCTTCGTTTCGACCTTCGCGGGCGAGGGCATGGACGCGAGCCTGCTGCTGCTGGCCGAGGTCGGTTTTCTCGATGCCGCCGATCCGCGCTTCGCCGCCACCGTGGCTGCGGTCGAGCAGGACCTGCGGCGCGGTGATTTCATCTTCCGCTACATCGAAAAGGATGATTTCGGCGAGCCGGAAAACGCCTTCATCATCTGTACCTTCTGGTATGTGAACGCGCTGTCCGCCATCGGTCGCCGCGACGAGGCGCACGAACTGTTCGAGAAGCTGCTCGCGCGCCGCAACCGCCACGGCCTGCTCGCCGAGCACATCGACCCGAAGAGTGGCGAGCAGTGGGGCAACTTCGTGCAGACCTACAGCATGGTGGGCCTGATCAATTCGGCGATTCGTCTCTCGAAGCGCTGGGATCAGGCGTTTTGAAGGAGTTCAGCCCTTTTTATTCACGACGAAGTGCGCGCGGCGGCTCAAGGCGAAGTCCACGATGATTTTCAGCCAGATCGTCGAGCCGGCGATGGCCGACCAGGTTTCGTAGCTCAGGAAGGCGAATACCACGCCGAGGATGGCGTAGATGAGTGCGCCCGTGCCGATCAGATTGAACGCGGCGGCATAGGGGGCGTATTTCGCCGGGTTGGGCGGCGATTCGCCGCGCTTTAACGCTACCTCGGAAAAATCGCGCTGGATGATGATGCGCCAGGCGCGCCGCAGCCAGTAAAAGCAGATGGGAAACAGCGCCAGGAACAAAATCCAGGTCATGGCGACACTGATGTCGAAAGTCATTGCGTGACTCCATAAAAAAAGCCCCGCCAGTGTAACCCGGCAGGGCTCTGGTAATCACCGCGCCCGGAGGGGCGCGGTGATTGGGTTAATACAGCTTAGTGCGCACCATCGACGGCCTTGGAGCCACGCGGCACGCGCACGGCTTCGACCATGTGCTGGATGTGCTCGGGCGGCTCCTTGGTCACCTTGTCGACCGCGAAGGCAACGATGAAGTTGACCAGCGCGCCGACCGCGCCGAAGGCTTCCGGCGTGATGGTGAAGAAGCTGTTGGCGCCGCCGATCAGGTCCAGATACTCGGTGCCCTTGACGAAGAAGATGCCCTTGTGCGCAAACACATAGAACAGGGTGACGGCCAGACCGGACAGCATGCCGGCGATGGCGCCTTCCTTGTTCATCTTCTTCGAGAAGATGCCCATCATGATCGCCGGGAATAGCGAGCTGGCCGCGATGCCGAAGGCCAGCGCCACCGTGCCCGCCGCGAAGCCGGGCGGATTAAGCCCCAGCCAGCCGGCGACTACGATGGCACCCGCCATGGCAAGCTTGCCGGCCAGCAGTTCGCCCTTCTCGCTGATGTTGGGCATGAAGACGCCCTTGATCAGGTCGTGGGAAACGGCGGAGGAGATCGCCATCAACAGACCGGCGGCGGTGGAGAGCGCGGCGGCAAGACCACCGGCGGCCACCAGCGCGATCACCCAGTTGGGCAGCAGCGCGATTTCCGGGTTGGCCAGCACGATGATGTCGGCGTTGACCGTCAGCTCGTTGCCCTTCCAGCCCGCGGCTTCAGCCTTGCCTTTGGCGACTTCGTTCTTGGTCTTGTCGTTGTAGTACTGGATGCGGCCGTCGCCATTCTTGTCCTCGAACTTCAGCAGGCCGGTCTTTTCCCAGCGCTTCATCCAGTCGGGACGCTCTTCAGCCTTGAGGCTGGACTCTTCGGCATACAGGTCGCCGCCCTTCATCACCGCGGTATTGACCGTGCCATGCAGGTTGAGCTTGGCCATCGCGGCCACGGCGGGCGCAGTTGTGTAGAGCAGCGCGATGAAGACCAGCGCCCAGCCGGCAGAACTGCGCGCGGCGGCGACGGTCGGCACGGTGAAGAAGCGCATGATCACGTGCGGCAGACCGGCGGTGCCGATCATCAGCGACAGGGTGTAGACGAACATGTTCAGCGTGCTGCCGGCTGTCGTGGTGGTGTACTTGCCGAAGCCGAGGTCGGTCACCACCTGGTCCAGCTTGGCCAGCAGGGAGAGATCGGTGCCGGTCATGGTCGAGCCCAGGCCCAGCTGCGGGATCGGGTTGCCGGTGAGCGCGATCGAGATGAACACCGCCGGGATGATGTAGGCGGCGATCAGCACGATGTACTGGGCGACCTGGGTGTAGGTGATGCCCTTCATGCCGCCGAACACCGCGTAGGTGAACACGATGCCCATGCCGACATAGATGCCAACCTCGCTCGAGACGCCGAGGAAACGCGAGAACGCCACGCCGACACCCGTCATCTGGCCGATGATGTAGGTGATCGAGGCGACCAGCAGGCAGAGCACCGCCACCGTCGAGGCCGACTGCGAGTAGAAGCGGTCGCCGATGAACTGCGGCACGGTGAACTTGCCGAACTTGCGCAGGTACGGGGCCAGCAGCATCGCCAGCAACACGTAACCACCAGTCCAGCCCATCAGGAACAGGCCACCGCCGTAACCCATGTTGGAGATCAGGCCGGCCATCGAAATGAAGGACGCGGCCGACATCCAGTCGGCGGCGGTCGCCATGCCGTTCATGACGGGAGGCACGCTGCCGCCGGCGACGTAATACTCGCTGGTTGAACCGGCGCGCGCCCAGATGGCGATGCCGATGTACAGCGAGAAGCTGAGACCGACGACGATGTAAATAGTTGTTTGCAGATCCATTTGTTATTGCTCCTCAGTCTTCGTGGACGTCGAATTCGCGGTCGATGTCACCCATCTTCTTGGCGTAATAAAAAATCAGCGCAATGAAGATGTAGATCGAACCTTGCTGGGCAAACCAGAAACCGAGCGGGTAACCGCCGAGTTTGATGTTGTTCAGCACGTCTGCGAACAGGATGCCGGCGCCAAACGAGACCAGGAACCAGATGATCATGATCTTGGTCAAGAGCGCCAGCGTCGCCTTCCAGTAACCCTGGGCGTCATGGTTATATTGCATTGAATACTCCTCCTCTAGATTAATTGGTGAGCCGTGGCAAATGGGCGGCGCGGCAAGGGTCCACCCGTTTGAGAGGGCGGATTATCGGCGGGAATCCTTACTCAGCGCTTACAATGCGGCGCATGTCCTGGTGCCGACAGTGGCGCCGTGGCACCATGGTGTGGAAGGGGGGATATATGAGGGTTTTGCTTGCCGAGGATGACCGCATCATCGCCGATGGTCTGATTCGTGCGCTGCGCGAAGCCAATTACGCCGTCGATCACGTCAACAACGGCGTGGCCGCCGATAACGCACTCGTCACGCAACACTATGATCTGCTGATCGTTGATCTGGGCCTGCCCAAGATGTCGGGCATGGAAGTGCTGACGCGCTTGCGGGCGCGGAAGAACAGCGTGCCGGTGCTGATCCTGACCGCGCAGGACGGGCTGGATGACCGGGTGCGCGGGCTGGATGCCGGCGCGGACGATTACCTCACCAAGCCGTTTGCCCTGCCCGAGCTCGAAGCCCGCGTGCGGGCGCTGACGCGGCGCGGCACCGCCATGCCAAGCCGCATCGAGTTCGGCTGTCTGAGTTACGACCAGAGCGAGCGCGTCGCCCGCTGCGACGGTGTCATTCTCGACCTGTCGGCTCGCGAACTGGCATTGCTGGAAATCTTGCTGCTCAAGGTGGGGCGGCTGGTCAGCAAGGACCATCTGGTAGACCATCTGTGCAGTTGGGGCGAGGAGGTGAGCACCAATGCCATCGAGGTCTACATCCATCGCCTGCGCAAGAAGATCGAGGTCGGCGCGGTGCGCATCAATACCATGCGCGGACTGGGCTACAGCCTGGTGAAAGCCGACCCGGCCAGGCATGACGCGGTCCAGTGACGCCGCGGCGGCGGCATTCGCCCCGCCGGTGACTGATGGTCATCTCGCCGCGCCGTACTCGCTGTTTGGCGAGATTCTCGACTGGATGCTGGCGCCGATCCTGTTTTTGTGGCCGCTGTCGATCGTTGTCACCAACCACGTCGCCAGCCAGATCGCCGACCTGCCGTATGACGGACAACTGGCAACGCGGGTCGCGGCGCTCGTCCGCCAGGTGGAGGTGCATGGCGTGCCGACCAACGGCAGCCTGCCCCGGGCGTTGTACGACATGTTGCGCGCGGACGAGCACGACACGGTTTATTTTCAGGTGGTCGATGCGCGGGGCGAACTGCTGGTCGGTGATGGTGACCTCCCCGCGGTAGCGGATCGACAAGCCGCCACCACGCTCGCACTGCGCTACCGTGACGCGGTGTTCAATGGGGAGGAAGTGCGCATTGCCTATCAATTGCTGCCAGCCGTGACGGGGCGGTCGGCGCTGCTCGTCCAGGTTGCGGAAACGCGCAACAAAAGAAAACAGATTGCTTCGCGCGTCATCACCGGGGTGCTGTTGCCGCAGTTCGCCATCATTCCACTGGCGGTGATCCTCGTCTGGCTCGGCCTGACGCGCGGTCTGGCGCCGCTCAACAAGCTGCAATTGCGCATTCGCCAGCGCCGACCGGATGACCTGTCACCGATCGGCATGAAGAACGCGCCCGATGAGGTGCGGCCGGTGATCGCGGCCCTCAACGACATGATGGCGCGGCTGGCGGACAATCTCGAAGCCCAGCAGCGCTTTATCGACGCGGCCGCCCATCAGTTGAAAACGCCCCTGACCGGGCTGAAGACCCAGACTGAACTGGCGCTGCGGGAAACCGATCACGACCAGTTACGCGGGTATTTGCAGCGCATCGCCGGCAGTGTCGACCGTGCCGCCCACCTGACCAACCAGCTGCTGCAACTGGCGCGCGCCGAGGCCAGTCACGACAAGTCGCGCGCCATGGAACCGGTCGACCTCGAAGCCCTGACGCGGGAGGTCGCCGCCCACTGCGTGCCGCGCGCCTTGGCGCGTCAGATCGACTTCGGTTTTGAAGCGGCGGGCTCGGCCATGGTTATTTTTGGCGTGCCATTGCTGCTGCGCGAGATGATCGACAACCTGATCGACAACGCCATTAAATACACCCCCGCGGGCGGGCGCGTCACCGTGCGTCTGCGCACCGCCCCGACGTGGATTCTGGAGGTCGAGGACACGGGAATCGGCATCGCCGAGGCTGACCGTGCGCGGGTCTTCGAACGCTTCTATCGCGCTCTGGGCACGGATGTCGATGGCAGCGGGCTGGGACTCGCCATCGTCCGTGAGATCGCCGAGCTGCATCGCGCCCGCATCGAAATCGAAGCCGGCCCGACGGGACGCGGTACGCTCATCCGCCTGGATTTCGATAACACCACGCGCATAAACCGGGATGGCCCGGCGACGCAAAATGCTGCGTTGCATCAATAAGTTGGCGCTGTTTGTAAGTTTCGCGAAAGGTTCGCGGTTGATCATCGCGCCGTTGTCGTAGCGGGTGTTGATTTGGAGTGGACGCAAGAGGTGGCCTGAAACGCGATCGCGCAGACGATCCGGGCCACATCCGTGCCGTGCCGGTTTGCCTGGGCGCGGTCATCACGCAGCTTGTATCGAGGAGGTCAATCCATGCAGCTCACTGAAAAGCACAAGGAATACTGGCAGCGCAATCTGAAATTGACGGGAATTCTGCTCGCCATCTGGTTTGTGGCGACCTTCGTCGTCAGTTGGTACGCCCGCGAACTGAATGAAATCACCATCATCGGCCCGGTGGGCTTCTACATGGGCGCCCAGGGCGCCCTGATCATCTACGTGCTGATCATCTGGTTCTATGCGCGTTACATGAACAACCTGGATCAGGAATACGGCGTCCATGAAGGGGAGGAACAGTAATGGCCACCACCAGCCAGGTACAATTCAACGCCAACCTGAAGCGCTATTACAGCTTCTATACCGGCGGCTTCGTTGCCTTCGTCGTGTTCGTCGGCATCCTGGAGTGGTTCGGGGTGCCCAACAAGATTCTCGGCTATATCTTCCTCTTTGCCACCGTCATGCTGTATGCCGGCATCGGCTTCATGTCGAAGACGTCGGAGGTCTCGGAATACTACGTCGCCGGGCGCCGCGTGCCGGCCCTGTTCAACGGCATGGCCACCGGATCGGACTGGATGTCGGCCGCGAGCTTCATCGGCATGGCGGGCACGCTCTACCTGACCGGCTATGACGGCCTGGCCTTCATCATGGGCTGGACTGGCGGCTACTGTCTCGTCGCCCTGCTGCTTGCCCCCTACCTGCGCAAGTTCGGGCAATTCACCATTCCCGACTTCCTCGGGGCGCGCTACGGCGGGCATGCGCCGCGTCTGATTGGCGTGTTTGCCGCCGTGCTGGTGTCCTTCGTCTATGTGGTGGCGCAGATTTACGGCGTCGGCCTCATCACCAGCCGCTTTACCGGACTGGAATTCGCCGTTGGCGTGTTCGTCGGTCTGGCCGGCATTCTGGTGTGCTCTTTCCTTGGCGGCATGAAGGCGGTCACCTGGACGCAGGTCGCGCAGTACATCATCCTGATCGTCGCCTACATGATTCCGGTGGTCTGGCTGTCGATGATCCATACCGGCACGCCGATCCCGCAGATTACCGCCTACACGTCCGTGTTGCCCAAGGTGACGGCGCTGGAGAAGGAGTTCAACGACAAGGCCACGCCCAAGGGCGCGGCCGAAGAGTCGGTGCGCGCCATCTTCCGCGAACGTTCCGCCGCCGCCGATGCCAAGCTGAAAGGTCTGGAAGCGGGAGGCGCTGGCTACCTCGCCGAGCAGAAGAAAGCCCTGGAAGACGCGGCCGCGGCGCTGAAGGCGGACGCGGCGCCCGACGCCAAGGCCATCGAGGCCGCGGAGAAGGCCGCCAGGGACTATCCGACCGACCCGGCCAAGGCCAAGGATCAATGGACCAAGGACAAGTCCGGTGCCGCTGCTCGCGCCGGCGCTGTCAAGTCACACGCCGAACCTTTTGCCGCCAAGGATGAAAAAGCCCGCGGCATTGCCAAGAAGAATTTCCTGGTCCTGGTTTTCTGCCTGATGGTTGGCACGGCGGCGCTGCCGCACATCCTGATGCGCTTCTACACCACGCCTTCGGTGCAGGAAGCGCGGCGCTCGGTGTTCTGGTCGCTGTTCTTCATTTTCCTGCTCTACTTCACCGCGCCGGCGTTGGCCATCCTGGTCAAATTCGAGGTGTACGGCAGTCTCGTCGGCAGCAGTTTTGCCTCGCTGCCCGCCTGGGTAAGCAACTGGGCGGCGGTGGACAAGACGCTGATGAGTATTGCCGACATCAACAAGGATGGCATCGTCCAGTTGGCGGAAATCGTCATCGGCGGCGACCTGATCGTGTTGGCCACGCCGGAAATCGCCGGCCTGCCCTACGTGATCTCGGGACTCGTCGCCGCGGGCGGTCTGGCGGCGGCGCTTTCCACCGCTGACGGTCTGCTGCTGACCATCGCCAACGCGTTGTCGCATGACGTGTATTACAAAGTCATCGACCCGAACGCGCCGACGACACGTCGCATCGCGGTGTCGAAAGGGCTGCTGCTGGTGGTAGCCGTGATCGCCGCCTACGTCACCTCGATGAAGCCGGGCGATATTCTGTTCCTGGTCGGCGCGGCTTTCTCGCTGGCGGGCTCGGCCTTCTTCCCGTCCTTGGTGCTGGGCATTTTCTGGAAACGGGCGAACAAGCTGGGTGCCATTCTCGGCATGACGGTCGGCCTGGGGGTGTGCATGTACTACATGATCCAGACCTACCCGTTCTTCGGCATCAATGCCCCGCGCTGGTGGGACATCGCACCGATCGGCGCCGGCATCTTTGGCATTTCGGCGGGTTTCATTGCCTTGATCGTCGGCACGCTGATCTCCCCCGCGCCAAGCAAGGAAGTGCAGGAACTGGTCGACCATGTGCGCTATCCGAACCTGGAAGGCGACATCGACACTCGGGCTGCTTAAGCGTTACCGGAGGAGGAGGGGGACGCAGTTCCCCCGCGTTTCAAGCCGGCCCCACTGCGAAGTGCGGGCCGGTTTTTTATCGGCCGTTCCCATGCTGGCGGCGGTTCGGCAGAGCGCCGTCCCGCCAGCGCCGACTTTTAAAACGGGAGTTCTGGAATGAGCTTCATCAGATCAGCGCGTGCGGTGTCCTGCGCCAACTTTTTCGCGCGCTTCGGCTCGAAGTCGAGCAGTCTGATGACCACGGGCTTTACTTCATCCGGCCGGTTCGCATGATGCAGTGCCATGCCCAGTTGATAAAACGCCTCGCCGTTCATCGGTTGCAATTTCACCGCTTCCTGAAACGCGCTGGCCGCGGCGTCGTGCTGACCCAGGCGCGCGTGGGCAAACCCCATGCCGTACCAAGCGCGATCCTGCTTCGGGTTCAGGCGCACCGCTTCGTTGAATGCCGCAACCGCTTCCGTCGCCTTGCCGGCACGCTCGCGCACAAAACCCAGGTTGAACCAGGTGTCGCTCTCAAGCGGCCGTACACCAAGCACCTTCTCATACCAGGACGCCGCGACATCCCAGCGCTGCTTTTCCGCCGCGATGGAGGCCAGATGGCGCAACGACTGAAGATCCGCCGGGTTGCTGCGCAACGCCTCGGCATACGCCGCGTAGGCGGTATCGTTTTTACCCAGAAAATGAAACACCCAGCCGCGGGCATAATGTCGCCAGTGATCGTAATCCATCGTTGCAGCCGTCCCATTCAGGAAAATTTGAACATACCATGAGTCACCCCGAACTCCTCATCCTCGGCGCGCTGCGCGCACTGGTCGAAGTTGCCATGCTGTTTCTGATCGGTCAGGGCCTGCTGGCCCTGCTCGCCGGCAGCCGCCGCCACACCAACACCATCTACAAGGTCTTCGTCATCGTCACCGGACCCGTGTTGAAAATCGTGCGCAAGATTGCGCCGCCGCAGATCATCGACAAACACCTGCCTTTCGTCGCCTTCTTTCTGCTGTTCTGGCTGTGGATCGGCCTGGCCTGGCTGAAAAAACTGTACTGTGAAGCGAATCTGCTGCAGTGTTTTTGACGTGACAGCTGAGTGTCACTATAATCCGCCGTTCTTTATGGCCAGGTAGCTCAGTTGGTAGAGCAGCGGACTGAAAATCCGCGTGTCGACGGTTCGATTCCGCCCCTGGCCACCAGAATTTCAAGGGCTTAGCTTCGGCTAGGCCCTTTTCATTTGGTGACCGTGAGAAAAACGTGAAATAGGAATCACGTTTTGCCCAGAGCTTCCCTCGATCCTGGCAGCGGCTATGGCCAAGTGTTCTGTAGCAAACTTGGCATAGCGATCCACCATTGACCGCGTTTTCCAACCACCTAACTCTTTGAGCTCGTCGCAACTGGTGCCAGCCTGACGATGCCAGGAGGCCCAGGTGTGGCGGAGGTCGTGAAACCGGAAGTCCTCAAGTTCTGCCCTCTTCAATGCAGCGAACCAGGCGGTGCTACTGACATTTGCCTTGATCGGTTCGCCACGGAAGGTAAAGCAATACTGCGGATGCTTCCCGACCTGCTCTTCAAGTACGGCTAATGAATCATGATTCAACGGAACGCCTCGCGGCGTGCCATTCTTGGTTTGGTTGAGCCAAGCGGTGCTGCGCTTCAGGTCCACCCGATTCCATTCCAAGCCAAGAATCTCCCGCGCACGACAGCCGGTCGACAGGGCAAAACGGACAATGGCCGCCAGATGAGGGGGGCAGACCGCGATAAGCCGATCCGCATCCTCTTTGGTTAACCAACGATCCCGCTCCACTTCACCGGAAAGCAAACGGATTTTCGGTACGCTATCCAACCACTGCCACTCATCGCGAGCCATGCGCAACAGGCTGCGTAAAGTGGCAAGGTAGCGGTTAACCGTTGCCGGCATGTTCCCCTTCCGAGTTTCGCCCTGAATAATCGACCAGACCACATCACCGTTGATCTGATCAAGCATCAGGTTTCCCAGATAGGGATGCAAGTTGCGGCAAATCCGTTGCACATCCCGATAACTACGAAGCCTTGCCTTGACTTCCAGATACCGCACGACGGCTTCTTGCCATGAGCGTTGCCGCTTGATGCCGAAATGGAACTCGCGATAAGCCTCTAACCTGATCTTCGCGAGTAACGC
>JAUXNZ010000119.1 GCA_030682595.1 Rhodocyclaceae bacterium
CGGCGTTTGTCTAATCAAGTACTGATGCGCGACCAGGCCGACGGATTGCGCCGCCTGTTTGGCGCGTCCGCCGTGACGTTGGCGGTGGCGGCGCGCGAAACGGATGTGATCGATGCCTATGCGCGGATCAAGCGCGTCGCGCGCGAGCAGGGCTGCGGACACTTCCGGATCACCATCACGCATGCCCGCTCGGCCCCGGAGGCGCAGGCCGTCTTCGACAACCTGCAACGCGTGACCCGCGAGTACCTGGGCGTTCGGCTCGATTATCTTGGCATGACGACGCAGCAGGCGGACGGCGCCCCGGCTTATGTCAGCCCCAATCCGCCCGCGGCGGCGGGACTCTGGGATTCGGTGTTATAAATACGCCGATGGCAACGATGTACACCTCCCAGGGCGCGCTCGAAAAAGAGCGGCTCGTCAACCAATATATCCCGCTGGTCAGGCGGATCGCCTTTCATCTGATGGCGCGACTGCCGGCCAGCGTGGAGGTGGATGACCTCGTGCAAAACGGCATGCTTGGCCTGCTCGATGCGCTGGGGCGTTTCGAGGAGGGCCTGGGCGCGCAATTCGAAACTTACGCGGTACAGCGCGTGCGCGGCGCCATGCTGGACGGCCTGCGTGAAAACGACTGGTTGCCGCGAGGGCTGCGCAAGGAAATGCGCCGTGTCGAGACCGCCATCCAGAAACTCGAACACCAGCAGGGACGCCATGCCAGCGAGGGCGAACTGGCGGCCGCGCTGGAGATGCCGCTGGCCGACTATCAGAAGCTGTTGCAGGATGCGCGCGGTCATCAAATCGTTTACCTCGAGGACCTGGCCGAGGAAAACGCTGATTATCTTGAGCGGCACGCCGCCGGCGTAGCGTCCGATCCGCTGACGCTGCTCGAAGAAAGCGACCTGCGCGGGGGGTTGGTCGCGGCTATCGCCGGCCTGCCGGAGCGCGAAAAAATGATGATGGCGCTTTACTACGAGCAGGACCTGAACCTGCGCGAAATCGGCGCGGTGCTCGGCGTGACTGAGTCGCGCGTCTGTCAGTTGCATACCCAGGCCGTCGCCCGGTTGCGCGCCACTTTGCTCGGTGAAGCGGGGGCGCGGAAGCCCGCGGCTCGCGGCGCGGCGCAGCGCAACAGCCGCAAACCCAAAGTAGCCGAACCCGCCCCCGCATGAACATCGACAAGATCAGCATCGCCGGTCTGGCGCTCGGCATTCTCGCCATCCTGGGCGGACAGGTGCTCGAAGGCGGGCATGTCGGCTCTCTCGTTCAGCCGACGGCCTTCCTGATTGTCATTGGCGGCACCCTCGGCGCGGTGATGCTGCAAAGTCCGCTGGCGGTTTTTGTGACCGGTCTCAAGATGGTCAAGTGGGTATTTGTGCCGCCTCAGACCAATCCTGAGCAGGTGATCGAGCAGATGGTCCGCTGGAGCCATGTGGCACGCAAGGAGGGCTTGCTGGCGCTGGAAGCACAGGCGCAGACGATCACCGACCCCTTCATGCAGAAAGGGCTGCAACTCCTGGTCGATGGCGTCGAGCCGGATCGTCTGCGCGGCGTGCTGGAAGTCGAGATCGATGCCTACGCGGAGAAGTTGAAGCTCTCGGCGAAGATCTGGGAGGCGGCCGGCGGCTACTCGCCGACCATCGGCATCCTCGGCGCGGTGATGGGCCTGATCCACGTCATGGAAAATCTTTCCGACCCGTCCAAACTCGGCGCCGGCATCGCGGTGGCCTTCGTCGCCACCATCTATGGCGTCGGCGCGGCCAACCTGATCTTCCTGCCGATCGCCAAAAAACTGCTGTTCAACATCAATCGCCTGATCGCCATCCGCGAAATGTTCATCGACGGCCTGATCGGTATCTCGAATGGTGATAATCCGCGCATCATCGAGTCCCGCATGCAGGGCTATGTTGTCTGACGATGGGCTCGGTCATGGGACGGCGGCGCAAAGGCGAAGAAGAGCACGAAAATCACGAACGCTGGTTGGTTTCCTATGCGGATTTCATCACCCTGCTGTTCGCTTTTTTTGTCGTGATGTATGCGCTCTCGTCGGTGAATGAGGGTAAGTACCGCATCCTGTCCGACTCGATCTCGTCGGCGTTTCGCAATGTGCCGGGCAGCGCCACCGGGGCGCTGGTCCAGATCAATCCCAACGCGCCACTGCCGGTCGGCATTCCCGTCAAAAAACCCCAGATCGACCCCAAGCGCCAGCAAAATCGTGAAACGCTGCGCAACAAGGCGAAGGAAATCACCGCGGCGCTGGCTCCCCTGGTGCAGCAGGGCCAGGTGCGGGTGACGGAGGGCGCCCTGGGCATCACCGTCGAGATCAACGCCAGCGTGCTGTTCGATTCCGGCGAGGCGCGCCTGCAAGCCCCCGCGGTCCGGGCGCTGACGGCTGTCGGACAGATTATCGCCACCACCGATTTCCCGATCACCGTCGAGGGGCATACCGACAACGCGCCGATCAACACGCCGCTGTTTCCTTCAAACTGGGAACTGTCCGGCGCCCGCGCCGCGAGCGTGGTGCGGCTGTTCATCGAAACGGGCGTCGATCCGCGCAGCCTGACCGCGACCGGTTACGCCGAACAGCGCCCCATCGCCGACAACGCCAGCGCCGAAGGCCGCCAGCGTAACCGCCGCGTCGCCATCAACATGGAAGCTAAAACGCCAGATCAAGTAAAAGAGCTGGCCTTGCCTGAATAACTCAGGCGGAGCCCAGGATGCGGCCGCCCAACCCGGCGGTTTGCTGACCGTCCGGTCCGTAGGTCATTGCCCGATTGGCGGCATTCATCAAAACCGCCAAAGCCTGCTGGTTGTTCTGCATGTGCAGGCTGATCAATTGGCCATTGGTTGCATTGAGATCGCGCGCTTTGGCGGCGAGTTCCAGCAGCTTTTGCCATGCTGGCGAAATGGGGTCAGACACCATTTCACAAGCACGCTCCTGCGCGAGTGCGGCAAGTGTATTCGCCAGGGCGGTTTTCTTTTCGCTGAGCAGCAGCAGGGCTTCGGTATCGCCCTGGATGAGCAGTGCCTGCTCGCGTTGCAGCAGGTCGATGAATTCACCGAGTCGGCTAATCTCTGTCCGAAGCGTGTCGCCCAACATCAAGCGGCCTGGTTCGGACGTCCGAGCATCTCGCGCACGCTGGTCAGCAGACCGTCGGCAATGCGCTCGGGGTTGATCTGGAAGCGGCCTTCGGCGATCGCGGCCTTGATTTCCGCGACGCGCTCCGCGTTGACCGGCGTCTCGCCAGCGCCGACTTTCTGCATGTGGGCGGAAAGCGAGGAAATATCGACACGCGGCGCCGTTCCCGCTAGTGGTTGTGGCGAGGCGGCAGCAGGGTTCTTGGTACGGGCGGCATCCGGCGCTGTGCTGACGGCGGGTAGGGTACTGTTGATTTTCACGTTAATTTCCTTTCGCGCAGGGCGTATCTCTAGGGCAGTTTACGGCATGGCGGGCAAAAACTTGAGGAAAATTGCCCGCCCCCCTTCTCCCCCCTCGCGGGGAGTCTTTTCAGTGAGCGACCTCCACCATGCCGCCGGCTTTGGCAATTCCGCTGATGACCTGGCCATTGCCCAGCCGGACTTGGGCGACCTGGCCTTCGACGGCATTGTTGAGCGCGCGGCCCTCGTTGCTCACGGAAAAGCCCGGCCCGCGTGATACGACCCGCACCGACTGCCCCTGGCGCACCACCTGCATGGCCTTGAGCATGTCGGCGCGCAGTGGCCGGCCGGCCAGGATCGACGTGGTGGCCGCCTTGCCGACGGCCAGGCTGGCTTCGGTGAGGATATTCGCCGGCAGGTCGGACAGGTCGCCAATCTGGGTCGCCAGATCAGCCTCAACCACAATCTGCCCCTGCGCGATGGGGCGTGCGCTGATCAGGTAATCGGTCTTGACGCGGATATGCACTGGCACATGGACGCGCCAGCCGGCCGTATCGAGACAGCGCACCATGACGTTGGTGCGGCCCCAGGCCTGTGCGCCGGGCGGGCGGCTGACATCGAAGCTATTGCACGGCGCGAGCTGATTGCCCGGGTCGAGGCCGCCTATTTCGTAACTGACCTGCCCGGGCAGGCCTTTGGACTGGATCTTGAGCCAGCTTTCGATGGCTTTTTTAACCGGGGCGGGGTCCTGCTGGGCGTGAGTCACCGTGGCAACCAGGCAAAGAGCGAGGAAAGCGAAGAGGGGGCGGAGGGGGGGGGTCAATCGGCGCATGCCGACATTGAACCATTTGGTACTGCATAAAGGTTGACTGCGTATTGGCGCTTTTTCGTCGCTTTTCTCTTTTGGCCCACTACTACCGGGTCAGTTGGGCGTAGAGCAGGGGCAGACGGGTAGGCAGTTCGTCGGGTTTGCGGATCACTGCGTATCCGGAAGGCCCGAACAGATGGGGCAGATAGCCCGCGCCTTCGCGATCGATCGTTACGCAAAACGGTACCAGCCCCTGACGGCGTGCTGCACCGATGGCGACGCGGGTGTCCTCGATGCCGTAGCGGCCCTCGTAGAGATCAAGATCGTTCGGTTTCCCGTCGGAGAGGATGAGCAGGATGCGCCGACTTGCGGTTTCGCTGCCCTGCAGCGCGGTGGCGTGGCGGATCGCCGCCCCGAGACGGGTGTAATAGCCCGACTTGATCGCTGCGATTCTGCCGCGCACTTTATCGTCAAAGCGTTCGTCGAAGTTTTTCAGCCGATGGAAACGCACATTGCTGCGCTTGAGCGACGAGAAGCCGCAGATCGCGAAGCGGTCACCGGTGGCCTCGAGCGCTTCCCCAAACAGCAGCAAAGAGTCGCGGATGACGTCGATTACCCTGGCATCAGACGAAATCCAGGAATCGGTCGACAGCGACAGATCGGCCAGGACCATACAGGACAGGTCGCGCGCACGCTTCTCGAGCGACAGGTAGAGTTGTTCGGAGGGGTGGCGGCCGACGCTGCGGTCGGTCTGCGCGCGCACCACTGCATCGACATCGAGTTCGGTGCCGTCGGGGCGATGCTTGAGCCACACGCGGCCCGGCTGCAACGCGGCAAACTGCTGGTGCAGCCGACGTGCCGTGCGGCGCAGGCTGGGAGGAAGTGCCGCCGGCGCGGCGTTGCGCGCCACCAACTCGGTCAGGCAAACGTGGTCTTCGAGCAGGCGCTGCTTGCGGTAGTCCCACTCGGGTAGCCGGAGGCCGGGCCCGAGCACGATATCGTCCTCGGCGGCTGAGGGCAGATCGAGGTCGAACTTGACCTTCGAGGCGACCGGATCCTTGTCCTGGGCGAGCGAGAGGTGGTCAAGATCACGCGCGGCCGCGGCGGCATTCGGGTCGGGATCGTCGTCAGTGGGGCGATTGATGCGCAGGAATTCGGCTACGGCGAGCAGACTTTCGGCGCGGAACATGATCGCCAGGCCGTTCTTCTCCTTGGGCATGTCCTCGCGTTGTGCGCGATAGGCGCGCCGCTCCGCCTCCTCCGATGGCGGTGCGCCATGGGTGGACTGCTCATGATCGATATCGGTCGAGCGGACTGCCGAGGCGTTCGTTCCCAGCGCGCCCGAGAGCCAGAGACGGACCGGCTCGGCTGCAGGTGCGTTAGTGCTTACTGCGGGCAGGATGAGCACACTGCCAGGTACTGCCAAAGCGTGCCGGATTGCCCGTTCGCGTTCGGCCTCGGCTGCGGGTAGCCGGGTTGGATCGATGCGGGTCGGCAGATAGGCTTCGACCAGTCTGCGGTAACGGGCGCCAATGCCCGGCCAGGTTGCGAGGGCGCAACAGGTTGCGGCCTGATTGCGCCGGAAATCGCCTGCTTCATCGGGCGTGTAACTTGTGTCGTCGGGCAGCCGGTCATGTGCGGCAGCCAGGGCAGCAAGCCACAGGTAGAGGTCGCGGTTCAGGCTGCGCGCCGGGAAGCAGTCGATCTCTGGCGGCAGTCGCAGCGTCGCCTGATCCATGCGCGCCTGCGCCAGCTTGTCGCCGATGCCGGCAATGCGTGCGAACAGGCCACGCCTCCCACGATGCGGATCGATGGTCGCCGCGGCGATGCGCAGGCCGGGGTCGCCGCCCAGGGCGCGGAAGTAGACGCCGGCGGTGCGCTCGATCTCCCTGAGCCGGACCGCCGCTGCGGGGTAACGCTGTTCGGCATTGCGTGTGATCAGTCCATGCCAGAGCTTGCCTATGGTTTCTTCCATGTCCGGATCACTTCTTGCGCCGTTGCACCAATGCGGCGGAACGGAAACCCGCCTCATTCTCGCGGGCTGCCGCATCACTGACCCAGGCGAGCAATGAACCGTCTGGATTATTGCGCTGGGTCTGCCCGCAGGCATCGATGCACTGGCCACACTGGGTGCAGGTGAACATGTGACGTTTGATGTTGCGCGGCGGCAGTCGCATCGGACAGGCCGCCTCGCAGGCGGATGAGCGGTCCGGCAGGCAGGTGGCGCAGGTGGTGGCGCGCTGGCGTTTGAAGCCCACCACCATCGCATTGCGATTGCCCATCCACGCGAGGCTCTGGAACAGTCCGACGGCGCATGCGTAGCGGCAGAACAGGTGGCGGGCGAACAGGAATTCGAACGACAATACGGCGGTGCCGACCCCGACAAAAAGTGCCTGATTGCGGGTGAGTTCACCGTGCAAGAGGTTGCCGTATACCTGTGCGGGAGGAATCAGGTAGGTGAGCAGTACGACAGCCCAGAGCAGGGCGAACAGCACCGCAGCCGGCACGACCACGCCCCACCAGCGCACATCGGGTTGCCAGCGCGCGCCATCGGGACGCCAGGGCGTGAGCCGGGCGGATTCCCAGATGCTGGGTTTGCCGGAGGCACGGATCATCAGCCGGTTGATCGTCTCCACCACCGAAAAGTGCGGACATAACCAGCCGCAGTACAGACGGCCCCACTTCCAGGCCACAAACAGGAACAGCGCGGTGCCCCCGAGCAAGGGCAGAAACAGGCGAAGTACAACATTCCCCGCCGCCTCGAACGGGCCGCTGCGTCCCGCGAGAAAATCATCCAGGCCGAGCCGCCATTCCATGCCCAGCAGCCAGGCGTGGCCGACCGTCAGATCGAAGCGCAGCAGATCGAATACCGGTGCGAGGATGAACAGTACAAAAAAACCGATTTGCCACAAGAAGCGCGTGACCTGGGTCCGGGCAGCTACGCGCGGCTTTGCCACCGTTATCGGGATGCTGCGTCTGGCCGTGCCGGCTAACGGTTGACCCGGATGGGGTGGGCCAAGCAGTGCGCTCATTTTTTCGGCTTCAGTCTTCAATGCGCGGACCCAGCAGGGGATAGCGCCACTTGCGGGCCAGAATTGCACGGTTCAGGCCGAACACGCCGAGCAGGATCAGGGCGGCGTGGACACAGATGAAGTACAGCACCCCGATCACCCAGGACACCGGATTGTCGATGCCGCCAAGCAGGAATATCGTCACGCTCACCCCGATCAGGATTGTGGCACCCCTGATGCTGGTGACGACGGTCTGCTGGAGATGGTTGCGTACTATGGCCGAATCGCTGTGGCGAAATTTCCACCACAGAGCCACCATCAGCACGAAACCGAGCACCGGAATGATCATCAGGTTGGCCAGGAACAGTGCTTCCGCAAGCACCGCGACCGGCGGTCCGGGCATGTTTTCCTTGAGCAGGTTGGGCTGCTGTCTGTCTGTCATGAAAAATCAACGACCGAATGTCGCCGCCACAACTTCCATCAGCGCTTCGGCGATTTCCGGATCGTCGGTGAGGCTTTCGACAATGGCGGCGCGACAGGCGCTGACCGGGTCCATGCCGGCGCGAATCAGCAGCGCTGCATAGACGAGCAGGCGCGTGCTGGCGGCTTCTTCGAGGTCGTGCTCTTTCAGGGTGCGCAATGCGTTGGCTATGCCGACCAGGCGGCGTGCCAGGTCAGGTGCGCAACCGGTTTCGCCAAGCAGGATCGATTCCTCGCGCTCGCGCGCCGGAAAGTCGAAGCGCAGGCTGACGAAGCGCTGCCGGGTGGAGGGTTTCATGCCCTTGAGCAGGTTCTGGTAACCGGGGTTGTAGGAGACCACCAACATGAATTCCGGTGGCGCCTTGAGCAACTCGCCGGTGCGGTCAATCGGCAGGATGCGGCGATCATCGGCCAGTGGATGCAGCACCACGGTGGTGTCCTTGCGCGCCTCGACAATCTCGTCCA
The DNA here is from genome assembly GCA_030682595.1 of Rhodocyclaceae bacterium. GTDB lineage: Bacteria > Pseudomonadota > Gammaproteobacteria > Burkholderiales > Rhodocyclaceae > Sulfuricystis. The sequence continues at coordinate 8,137 of JAUXNZ010000119.1, forward strand.
GATAGCAGATGCCGCCTTCGCGTACGGCTCGCGTCAGGGGACCGTCGCACCAGACGGTCTGGCCGTCTCCGATCAGATGGCGGCCGACCAGGTCGGCCGCGGTCAGGTCGTCGTGACAGGCGACTGTGTACAGGGGCAGCCCCAGTCGTGCCGCCATGTGAGTGACAAAACGGGTCTTGCCACAGCCCGTCGGACCCTTGATGAGCAGGGGCAGCTTGTTTTGCCAGGTGCGTTCGAAGACGGTGACTTCATCGCCAGCCGGCTGATAGAACGGTATGGCGGGATGCGGGTTTTCGAGTTTCATTCAGCAAATCCTTTCCCGCCGGCCGGGGCCGGCGGGGTGACAACGTCAGGCGCTCAGCGGTTTGCTTTCACCTTTAACGAAGAAGCTCAGCACATAGGTCACCAGTCCGGTGAAGAATGCCACCCCGGCCCAGACGCGCATCCAGTAGAACAACGCAACCTGATCCTGCGCCATCATGAACGACATCGGCGTTTCGGACACGCGTTGCAGCCAGATTTGCAGGATGCCGGCCGCCGTGAGGAACAGCGTGATGAACACCATCGCGATGGTCATGATCCAGAAGCTCCACATTTCCAGTACCTGGGCTTTCGGGCTGTTTGCCGCGCGGCCACGCAGGATCGGCATCGCATAGCTGATGATCGTGATCACGACCAGCACATACGCACCGTAGAACGCCAGATGGCCATGCGCGGCGGTGATCTGCGTGCCGTGCGTATAATAGTTCACCGGCGCCAGAGTGTGCAGGAAGCCCCAGACGCCGGCGCCAAGAAAGGCCATGACGCCGGTACCCAGAGCCCACAGCACGGCGGCCTTGTTCGGGTGTTCGCGACGGCGGCGGTTCACCATGTTGAAGGCGAAGACCGTCATGGCGAAGAAGGGGATCGGTTCGAGTGCGGAGAAGATCGAGCCCCACCATTGCCAGTATTCCGGCGTGCCGATCCAGAAATAATGGTGGCCGGTGCCGATGATGCCGGTCACCAGTGCCAGGGTGATGATTACATACAGCCATTTTTCGATGACTTCCCGGTCAACCCCGGTGACCTTGATCAGCACGAAAGCCAGTAGCGCGGCCATGATCAGTTCCCACACGCCCTCGACCCACAGGTGCACCACCCACCACCAGTAGAACTTGTCCATAACGACGTTGGTCGGGTTGTAAAACGCGAACAGGAAGAAGATCGCCAATCCCCACAGCCCGATCAGCAGGACAATGTTGATCACCGTTTTGCGTCCCCTGAGCATTGTCATGCTGATGTTGAACAGGAATGCCAGGGCGACAACCACGATGCCGATCTTGGTGAGCAACGGCTGTTCGAGAAACTCGCGGCCCATGGTGGCGAGAAGGTTGTTGCCGGTCATGGTGGCGAGCGTGTTGTAGTCGACGAACAGGTAGCCGAGGATCGTCAGTACGCCCGCGGCGAGAAAGACCCAGAACAGGATCCAGGCCAGTAGCGGGCTGTACAGTTCGGTTTCAGCTTCTTCGGGCACGAGGTAATAGGCGGCGCCCATGAAGCCGAACAGCAGCCAGACGATCAGCAGGTTGGTGTGCACCATGCGGGCGATGTTGAATGGAATCTCCGGGAACAGAAAGTCGCCGATGACGTATTGCGTGCCGAGGATGAGGCCGAAAATGACCTGTCCGGCAAACAGCGCGATTGCCGCGATGAAGTAGGGCAGCGCGACCGCTTGAGATTGGTATTTCATGACGTGGGTCCCTTATGCGTAATCTCGATAGGAATTGATGGGCGTGCGGCTCAGCCTTCGATGTTGGGCGGCCATTTCTGCGTATTGATTCCCGCCGTGTAGCGGAAGAACTCGACCAGATCGTCCAGTTCCTTATCGGTCAGATGGAATTGCGGCATCTGCCGGCGGCCCGGGGCTTTGGTCGGCATGGCCTGAATCCAGGCCTTGATGAAATCGGGGCCGCGGCGCGTGTAGACATTTCCCAGTTCGGGTGCGTAGTAGGCGCCTTCGCCGAGCAGCGTGTGACAGCCGATGCAGTTGCGCGTTTCCCAGATGTGCTTGCCGGCGGCGGCACTCGGGGTGAGGTTGTGCCGGTTGTCGGTCTTGGGCAGTGCCTTCATGGTGTCGAAGGTCAGGGCCAGGAAAAGGAGGAAGAAGAAAACCGACCCGCCGTAGAAAACATTGCGGGCCATGGCTTTGGTGAAGGTTCCGCTCATGGGTTACCTCTTTTCGAATTTGGCTGGGGAAAAAGCCAGGTTGATTGGGACGAATTCGCGTAGAACTCGGCAGGCACTTTACGTCGTGCGATTCCCACGGGAAATGATATTAGTCAACTTTAATAGTCAACTTTTCTGGTAACGTGTTTTCCGGGTGTGGCTGCTGCTGCATCCGGGCCGGTGCCATGCGTGGGAGCGCTGCATCGAATCCAGGCAACATCATTCAGGAACGCCATGTCGACAATTCCCTTGCCCCTGTACGTCGCATTCTTCTTTTTCCTCGGCGGCGCCTTGATCCTGAACCTGCATCATCGCTACCAGAACAAGCAGCGTGCATTGCCGGCGCGGGATCAATACCTTGCGGACCACAATCTGGCCGCGCCGGCCTGTCATGCCTGCGGGTCTGCCCGGCTTGCCGAGCGGGGCCTGACACACGGAGAGGACGAACGGCGCATCTTCAGTTGTCTCGACTGCAAGGAAATGTTGTTTCAGGAGCGCCGTGCTGCGGGTGTGGATGAGGATTCCGCCTGACGATGGTGATGTTCACTCCGAGCGGGCCCTGGCCTGCCGGCTGATCAGGCAAAATTTGCCGCCCGTTCGGCAGTTTGCCGTTTGTTTGCCGGCAATCAGATCGTGAGAAAACTGGGTTTGACGCTTGGCTAGTGCGTTGCGGGCTGCTGGCACGGTTATTGCGTATGAGTGTTGCCCAAACAATCATTGCCGTGCTCAAACATGATCGACCGCCTTGACCAGGACCTGAGCTTTACCCAGACGGCGCTGCGCTTGCGCAGCCAGCGGCAGGAAATGCTGGCCTCGAATATCGCCAACGCCGACACGCCGCACTTCAAGGCGCGCGACATCGATTTCAAGTCGGCGCTGGCCAGTGCCATGGGTGGAGCGGATGCGAGCCTGGCGCGCACCCACGCGGGCCATCTGGCTGGCGTGGATGCGTTGCCCGGGGGCGGCGCCGCGAAATATCGCAGCGAGTATCAGGGCGCCATTGATGGCAACACGGTGAACATGGATATCGAACGCGCGGCTTTTGCCGAAAACGCCATGCAGGTCGAGGCGCTGATGACTTTCATCAACAAGCGTTTCCAGGGGCTTGGCCGCGCCATCTCGGGCCAGTAAATCATGAGCGACTTCAGAATCTTCGCCATTGCCGGTTCCGCGCTGACCGCGCAGTCCGCCCGCCTCAACGCCGTGGCGAGCAACCTCGCCAACGCCGACAGCGTGGCGGGCGCCGACGGCCAGCCCTACCGCGCCAAGCAGGTCGTATTCAAGGCCATGCCGGTGGAAGGCGGCGGCATGGGCGTGCGCGTGACGCAGGTGGTGGATAGCGCCGCGCCGCTGCGCATGCAGTACGACCCCGCCAACCCCGCCGCCGACGAACAGGGTTATGTATCGATGCCGAATGTGAACGTGGTGGAGGAAATGGTGAACATGATCTCCGCCTCGCGCGCCTACCAGACCAACGCCGAAGTGATGAATACCGCCAAGAGTCTGATGCAAAAGGCTCTGGCGATTGGCCAGTAACAGGAAACAGGAGACAAGCATGGCAACCGCAGCCACCAGCGCCACCAGCAATCCCGCCGCCGACATTTATTCAGCGCTGAATGTCGCGCGTGACAACAAAAGCTCGGCCACGGCTGACATCCAGAACCGTTTCCTCACCCTGCTGACGGCCCAGCTGAAGAATCAGGATCCGACTTCGCCGATGGACAGTGCGCAGATGACCTCGCAACTGGCGCAGATCAGCACGGTGGACGGCATCGAGCGGTTGAACGCCACCTTGCAGAAAATGCTCGGCAATACCGCCGACGCGCAGGCCATGCAGGCCGCCGCGCTGGTCGGCCGCGGCGTGCTGGTGCCCGGTTCAGCACTGCAACTGGTCGAAGGCGCGGCAGTTGGCGCGCTGGAACTTGCCGGCCCGGCCGATGAGGTCACCGTCACCATCAAGGACGCCAATGGTCTGGTGCAGCGGACGCTCAACCTCGGCGCACTGCCGGCCGGTGTGAATGGTTTTGCCTGGGATGGCAAGAACGACGCCGGCGCGCTGGTCGCGGATGGCAGTTTCAGCATGAGCATCGCCGCCGAGCAGGGCGGCAAGAAGGTCACGGCAGACGCCCTGGCGCTGGGCATGGTGTCCAGCATCACCCTCGGCGCGCAAGGCATGACGGTTAATGTGGGTTCGCTGGGGGCCTTCGGCCTGGCGGACATCAAAGAAATTCTCTAATTGAAATAGCGGGAGACAGCAATGAGCTTTCAACAAGGTTTGAGTGGACTGAATGCGGCGGCCAAGTCGCTTGACACGGTCGGCAACAATATTGCGAACTCCGGCACGGTCGGCTTCAAGTCGGCGTCCACCCTGTTCAGCGACGTTTTTGCATCCACTCTCGGCGGTGGCATCCAGGTAGGCATTGGTGTCGCAGTGGGCGGTGTCAGCCAGCAATTCACCCAGGGCAACCTGACGGTGACCAGCAACCCGCTGGATCTGGCTGTTAACGGCCAGGGCATGTTTCGCCTGTCCAATAACGGTGCCACGACTTTTACGCGCAACGGTCAGTTCAACATCGACAAGGACGGTTTTGTCGTCAATCCCAGCGGCTATCGACTCACCGGCTATCTGGCCAATGCCTCCAACGTCATCGTGCCATCGACCCCGGCTGAAATCTTCATCAACACGGCCGATCTGCAGCCACAGCCGACTGGGAACTCAAGCGTGGGTGCCCGTATCGGCCTCAACCTGGACTCGCGGCAACCGAGCTATTTGCCGCTGGCGGCTGCCGCGGCGGCAGCGGGGACGGCGGCATCGGCTGCGGTACTGCTGGCTAACCCGGCTGCCGCTGCGGAAGCTGCCGCGGCAGCGGCGGCGGCATCGACGGCGGTGACGGGGGGGGCGACAATGGCCGCAGCGGGGACGGCGGCATCGGCAGCCGTATTGGCCCTTAATCCAGCGGCCACTGCCGAAGCCGCTGCAGCGGCTGCGGCAGTGGCATCCTCATCCCCCCCGGCAGCGGCGTTCAACGTGAACGATCCGACGACCTATAACAGCTCGACCTCGATCACGGTTTTTGACTCGCTGGGCAACCCACATTTGATGTCGCTTTTCTTCAGAAAGACTGCATCCAACAACTGGGATCTCTACACCAATCTGGATGGCGGCGCCGCCTCGGCAGCCACCCCTATGACCTTTAGCAGCACCGGCGCCCTGACCGCACCGGCAAGCGGCATCGTCGCCCAGTCCCACGCAGTGACAACGGGCGCCTCCACGCCGCTTGCCTTCAATCTAAACCTGACCGGATCAACCCAATACGGCAACATCTTCGGCGTCAATAGTGTTGCTCAGGACGGCTATACCTCTGGCCGCCTGTCCGGCCTCAGCATTGCCTCAGATGGTACCGTCCAAGGTCGCTACAGCAACGGCCAGTCGCGCGACCTGGCGCAGGTGGTGCTCGCCAACTTCAACAACCCGAACGGCCTGACTTCGCTGGGCAACAACCAGTGGGGCGAAACCCCGGAATCCGGTCAGCCGCTGGTCGGCGTGCCAGGCAGCGGTTCGCTCGGCGCGCTGCAGTCGGCGGCAGTTGAAGAATCGAACGTCGACCTGACGGCCGAACTGGTGGCGATGATCACCCAGCAGCGCGCCTACCAGGCCAATGCGCAGACCATCAAGACGCAGGACCAGATTCTGCAGACGCTGGTCAACCTCCGCTAATAGTCGGCGCTGGCAACACGGCGAAATGAGCGGCACATAAACCATGGACAAACTGATCTACACCGCGATGACCGGCGCCAGCGCCACGCTGGGGCGGCAGGCGGCCGTGGCGCACAACCTCGCCAACGTCACCACGCACGGTTACCGTGCCGAGGAACACCGTTTGCGCGCGGCACAGGTGCAGACGCACAACAATATGCCGGCCGCCCTGCCGACGCGGGCGTTTGCCGTCGATGCCAGCACGCACAGCGATTTCAGCGAAGGTGCGCTGATGCATACCGGCGGCACCTATGACATCGCGCTGAAGGGCCGCGGCTGGATCGCGCTGGCCCTGCCGGATGGCAGCGAAGCCTACACGCGCAACGGCGGCTTCGAGATTTCCGAAAACGGCGTGATGCAAACCCGCGGCGGCATTCCGGTACAGGGCGACGGCGGGCCGATCACGATTCCGCCTGATTCGCGCGTGACCATTGAGCGGGACGGCACGATCTCGGTGACGGCCGCGGGCGGCGCGCAAAACACCGTGACCGTGGTGGGCCGCATCAAACTGGTCAATCCGCCGGAAGCCGACCTGAAACGCGGCCCGGACGGATTGTTCCGATTGAACACCGGCGATGCGGCGCCCCTGGATGAGGGGGTGAAAGTGGCCGCCGGCTATCTCGAAAACAGCAACGTCAATCCGGTCGAACAGATGGTGGCGATGATCTCGCTGGCGCGCCAGTTCGAGATGCAGATCAAGCTGTTGACCAATGCCGAAATGAACGACCGCGCCGCCACGCAAGTGCTGGCGCAACGCTAAGTAAGGGTGACTAAATGATCCGTTCCCTCTGGACCGCCAAGACCGGCCTCGATGCCCAGCAGACGCATCTTGATGTCATTTCGCACAACCTCGCCAACGTCAGCACCAATGGCTTCAAGCGTCAGCGTGCGGTGTTCGAGGATCTGCTCTACCAGAACCTGCGCCAGCCGGGCGCCCAGTCGACCCAGCAGACGCAGATTCCCTCGGGGCTGACGATCGGCGTCGGCGTGCGCACGGTCGCGACCGAGCACATTCATACGCAGGGCAGTCTGCAACGCACTGAAAATTCCCTGGACATGGCAATCAACGGGGCGGGCTATTTCCAGATCCAGATGCCGGACGGCACGCTGGCCTATACGCGCAGCGGCGCCTTCCAGCGCGACAGCACCGGCCAGATCGTCACCCCGAGCGGCTACCCGCTGTCGCCGACCATCACCATTCCCGCCGATGCCCTTGCCATCACCATCGGTCGTGACGGCATCGTCTCGGTGACCCAGACCGGCAATACGACACCGACCCAGCTGGGCAACGTGCAACTGGCCACCTTTGTCAATCCGGGCGGCCTGCAAAGCACCGGCGAAAACCTGTTTGTCGAAACCGCATCCAGCGGCACGCCCACCCCGAACACTCCGGGCAGCAACGGCGCCGGTCTGCTCAACCAGGGCATGGTTGAAACCTCCAACGTCAATGTGGCGGAAGAACTGGTCAACATGATCCAGACGCAGCGCGCCTACGAGATGAATTCCAAGGTGGTGTCGACCTCCGATCAGATGCTCGCCCGCTTGACTCAAATATGAGGTCCGCAATGACCATGATTAAAAATAGGGGACAGACCCCGATTTTGAGGCCCATAAAATTGGGGTCTGTCCCCTATTTTTGCTATTTTTGTGCCTTGCTGGTCGGCGCCGCCCTGCTCGCCGGCTGCGTCACCACCCCGCCGCCGACCGGCGTGCATCAGCCGATGACCATCCGGCCGGAGCTGAAGAGCATCGCCGCCCCTGCCAACGGCAGCATCTACAACGTCGCCAGCGCGCGGCCGCTGTTCGAAGACCGGCGCGCGCGCTATATCGGCGACACCATTACCATCAACATTGCCGAAAAGACCGCGGCGGCGAAGAAATCCGACACCAAGGCCGACCGCAGCTACGATGCCGCGCTCGGCGTGCCGACGATCGCCGGCCTGCCGTTCAAGACCTTCCAGGGCGCGACGGTCGGCGCGAACAGCAGTACCGCGTTCGAGGGCAAGGGCGAGAATGCCTCGTCGAACAATTTTACCGGCACGCTGACGGTGACCGTGATCGAGGTCTATCCCAACGGCAACCTGCTGGTGTCGGGCGAGAAACAGATCGGCCTCAAGGAAGGCGAGGAGTTCATCCGCTTCTCGGGGGTGGTCAACCCCAACACCATCACCGCCGCCAACACCGTGCAGTCCGTGCAAGTCGCCGATGCGCGCATCGAATACAAGGCCAATGGCTTCATCGATTCGGCCCAGGTCATGGGCTGGCTGGGGCGCTTTTTCCTGACTTTCCTGCCGTTCTAAATTTTGGGTGACACCATGAGCACCACGCAAAAACTCCTGATCGGATTTATGTGGGTCTTCGCCATCTTGCTGGTGAGTGATGCCGCCCGCGCCGAACGCATCAAGGAAATTGCCTCGATCGCCGGCGTGCGCAATAACCAGTTGGTGGGTTACGGTATCGTCGTCGGTCTGGACGGCACCGGGGAAAACACCCCATTCACCACGCAGAGCATGGTCAATATGCTCTCGCGCATGGGTGTTTCGCTGCCGCCGGGCCAGACGATGCAGTTGAAGAATGTCGCGGCGGTGATGGTGACGACCGACCTGCCGCCCTTTGCGCGCATCGGCCAGCCCATCGACGTGACGGTCTCCTCGGTCGGCAGCGCCAAGTCGCTGCGCGGCGGCACGCTGGTGATGACGCCGCTCAAAGGCGCCGACGGGCAAACTTACGGCATGGCGCAGGGCAATATCGTCGTCGGCGGCGCGGGTGCTTCGGCGGCTGGTACAAAGACCACCATCAATCACCTCGCCGTGGGCCGTATCGCCAATGGCGCGACTGTCGAGCGCGAAGTGCCGCTGACCATCGGCCAGGGCGACATCATCCATCTGGAACTGCGCCGCACCGATTTCGGCACCGCCCACCGTGTCACCGATGCGATCAACCAGGCCATGGGCCAGGGCACGGCCAGCGCGATCGATGCGCGCCAGGTGCAGGTCAGGTTGCCGGTCAATCCGAGCGAACGTGTCGCTTTCCTCGGCGCGGTGGAAAATCTCCACGTGACGCCGATGCCGATGGCGGCCAAGGTGATCGTCAATGCACGCACCGGTTCGGTGGTGATGAACCGCGCCGTGACGATCGACGAGAGCGCCGTCGCCCACGGCAACCTTTCCGTGTCGATCACGGTCGACAATACCGTCAGCCAGCCGGGCGCATTCTCGGGCGGGCAAACGGTGGGCGTGGCCAATGCCGAAATCGAGATCAAGCAGGAGGGCGGTGCCTTGCAGACCCTGGGGGCCGGCGCGAATCTGGCCGACGTGGTGAAAGCGCTCAACGCCCTCGGCGCCAATCCGCAAGACCTGATCGCCATCTTGCAAGCGATGAAAATGTCCGGTTCGCTGCGCGCCGAGCTGGAGATCATTTAACTCGGCACGAATTGTCGCCATGTTCCGGCGATTGCCGTTGCCGGGACAGGGCACACTTCAAAACGATGAACTCCGCCACTTCCGTCCCCTCGATTTTCGACACGCAATCGCTCACCGCGCTGAAGGTCGACTTGAAGAAGGCTGATCCGCAGGCGCTGAAAGCGACCGCGCAACAGTTCGAAGCGGTGTTCGTGCAGATGATCCTGAAGTCGATGCGCGCGGCCACGCCGCAGGACGGCATGTTCGACAGCGATCAGACGCGCTTCTATCAGGAGATGCTCGACGCGCAACTCTCCCAGGTCATGGCCGCAAAGGGTGGCATGGGATTGGCGGCGGTGATCGAACGCCAACTGTCGCGGCCGGATGCGGTGAATGCGCCCGACTTTGCGGGTGGAATTCCCCTCATGCCACCGGCCCGGCCGCTGCCCCTTGGGCCGGCGCAACGCGCCTACCCGCTGCCGAATGACCAGGCGCCGCCGCCGCTACCGATCGACAGCAGCCCCATACGGCCCGCCTTGCCGGCCACTTCAGGGGCGGGCGACGGACAGACGCAGACCTTTGTGAACAGCGTCTGGCCGCATGCCGTGGCGGCGAGCCAGCAGACCGGCATCCCCCCGCATTTCATGGTGGCGCATGCGGCGCTGGAAAGCGGCTGGGGACGCGCCGAGCCGCGTGCGGCCGACGGTCGCCCCAGTTATAACTTGTTTGGCATCAAGGCCGGCGGCAACTGGCAGGGCGCCGTGGCCAGCGCACCCACCACGGAATATGAAGGCGGCGTCGCCGTGCAGCGTGTCGAACGCTTTCGCGCCTATGGCTCGTATGCCGAAGCCTTTCAGGATTACGCGCAACTCCTGGCGAAATCACCGCGCTACCGGGAAGTTATCGCCAGCACGGACGCCGCCGGTTTCTCCCGCGGCTTGCAACGCGCCGGCTACGCCACCGATCCGCTGTATGCAGCCAAGCTCGAACGCATCATCGGCGGCCCGACACTGAGAACCGCGCTGGTCGGCTAGGTTTTAGCCCGCCCCCTTGCCCCCTCGCGGGGGTTCTTTACGGCTCACTTTGCTCGTTTATTACGGGGCGCTTCATTTGACAGCGGAGCGGGTTGTGTGCGATAAAGCCGCATCTCGCTTCGCGAGACCAGTCTTCGACTGTCCTGCGGCCTGCGGCCTGGTGGCTGGCGCCGCGTGCCGCGTTTGCTTGGGGCAGCCCGTCGCAAACGCTGTGTTTTCGCTTTCACGTCCACCCTACTTTCTTTGACTTTATTCCAGCAATATGGAATAAAGTCTTGACTATTTTCCACTTAAAAGGAAAATGGTCAGAATGCAGCGCAATCTCACCCCCTATCTCCAGACCGATCTCGCCCGCAAGATGGTTTTTTTATCCGGCCCGCGCCAGGCCGGAAAAACCACCCTGGCGCGCGCCTTGGCGACAGACTGGCCAAACGCCCAGGTGCTGAATTGGGACGTCGCCGCCGACCGGCGCGTGATCATCAACCAGAGCTGGTCACCCGCCGCCCGGTTGCTGGTCTTTGACGAACTGCACAAGATGAAGGACTGGAAAGTCTGGCTCAAGGGCGTCCATGACGGAAAACCAGATGGACAAGCGATTCTGGTCACCGGCAGCGCCCGGCTGGAAACATTCCGACAATCTGGCGAATCGCTGGCTGGCCGTTATTTTGCCTGGCGGCTGCACCCGGTGACGGTGGCGGAGTGGATGGCCGCCTCCGGCGCCAGCGCGGAAGAAGCGCTGGCGCGCATCCTCGAGCGTGGCGGCTTCCCCGAACCTTTCCTTGCCGACCAGCCGAGCGATGCCGCGCGCTGGCGGCGGCAATATCTTGAGGGTGTGATCCGCGACGATATTCTTGAGTTTTCGCGCGTCGGTGAATTGCGCGCCATGCGCCTGTTCATCGACATGCTGCGTGGCCGAGTCGGCTCGCCGGTTTCATTAGCCTCGCTGGCGCGCGATCTGCAGGTGTCTCCGACCACGCTCGGGCGCTACCTCGAAATCCTGGAGGCATTGCACATCGTGTTCGCCGTGCGGCCTTTCCATCGCAATATTGCCCGCGCCCTGCTCAAGGAACCAAAGATCTACTTCTTTGATACCGGCCTGGTCGAGGGTGATGAAGGCGTGCGTTTTGAAAATGCCTGCGCCACGATGCTGCTGCGGCATGCCCACTTTCTGCAGGATGCGGCCGGACGCGAAATTCGCCTCCACTATATTCGCGACAAGGAGGGCCGCGAGATCGATTTCGTCCTCTGTGAAAAGGACGAGCCGCTCGGTTTCGCCGAATGCAAGCTCGCCGATTCGACCGTGCCGCCCTTTCTTGCCGCCGTGGCGGAGCGCTTCCCGGCGGCCGGCACGACGCTGCTGGTGCGCTATCTGCGCCAGACCGAGCAGCGTGGCCGCATCACGGTCGAGCGTGCGGCCGAATGGCTGGCACGGCTCGCGGCCTGACGGATTAACGAAAATGGCGTTTGCGCCGGGCCGCCCTTATCCCGCGTTGCGGGATAAGGGCTTTCTGGTGGCACCCCGCTCCCCCGGCCCCTCACCCGCCCGGGGAGCGGGGAGAAGACCACGCAGTCTCGCCGCCGGGCCGCCCCAAGGCGAGTCGGCACGCGCCGCCAGGCGCAACCCGCATCGATAGTTGATCGGAGCACCCCGTAACAAGCGAGCGCAGCGAGCAGCCAAGAACCCCCCGAGAGGGGGGCGAGGGGGGGCGGGCTAAAACTGGCATAACTATTGCTCTATTTCCGGTAACCCCTCAATGATCGGCAGTTATTGCCGATATTGAATCTGTTACACGGAGAAATCATGGCCAGCGGAATATTCAACGTCGCAATCAGCGGCCTCAACGTCGCCCAGGCCGGTGTGCTTACCACCGGCCACAACATCGCCAATGCCTCGACCCCGGGCTATTCGCGGCAGCGGATCGTCCAGACGACCAATGCGCCGCAATTTACCGGCGCGGGTTTTATCGGCAAGGGCGCGAATGTCGAGTCTATCCAGCGTGTTTACAACCAGTTCCTCAGCAGCCAGGTGCTGTCGGCGCAAAGCGGCGCGGCCCAGGCGGACAGTTATCTGGCGCAGATCCGCCAGATCGACAATCTCCTCGCCGATCCGAGCGCGGGCCTCTCCCCCGCCATGGCGGATTTTTTCAAGGGTGTGCAGGAGGTGGCGGCCAATCCCGCTTCACTACCCGCGCGGCAGGCCATGCTCTCTGCCAGCCAGTCGCTGGTGGCGCGTTTCCAGTCCGTCGATCAGCGCCTGCGCGAGATTCGCGAAGGCGTCAACAGCCAGATCACCAGCGAAATCACGCTGATCAATTCCTACGCCAAGCAGATTGCCGACGTCAATCAACGCATCATCGTCGCCCAGGCGGCGGGGCCGGCAGTGCCCGCCAACGACCTGCTCGACCAGCGCGACCAGTTGATCGCCGAACTCAACAAGGAAATCCGCGTCACCACGCAGACGCAGAACGACGGCACCTTCAGCGTTTTCATCGGCAACGGCCAGCCACTGGTGGTTGGTGCGCTGAACTACACCCTGCAGGCTGTCGCCGCACCAGACGACCCAGAGCGCACCATCGTTGCCCTGCGCTCGCCGACGGGTACAACGGTCAACATTCCAGAATCCCTGCTGAGCGGCGGCAAACTCGGCGGCCTGATTGCCTTTCGCGCCGAATCGCTCGACCCGGTGCAAAACGCCCTGGGCCGCATCGCCCTGACGCTGGCAACCAATTTCAACGACCAGCATCGGCTGGGGCAGGATTTGACCGGAGTGCTGGGCGGCAATTATTTTGATCTCAGCCGGGCCGGGCCGACGGTGATGGCGAATGCGAATAACGCCGTGCCGAGCCAGATTCCTGCAGTGACAATCAGCGATCCTGGCGCACTGACGACGAGCGATTATCGGCTGACATTTGCTGGCGGCAGTTACACGCTTACCCGGTTGTCAGATAACGTGACACAAAACTATGCCACATTGCCGCAGACCGTCGACGGCATCACGATTGAGGCGGGCGCATGGACGCCGGTGGCCGGCGACAGCTTTTTGATCCAGCCGACCCGAGGTGGTGCAGGCAACCTGGCCTTGGCCATCGTCGATGGGCGCAACATCGCCGCAGCGGCGCCGATCCGCACTGCGGCGGCGCTGACCAACAG
>JAUXNZ010000121.1 GCA_030682595.1 Rhodocyclaceae bacterium
AGAGAAGAAGGTCCAGGTCGAGACCGCGGAGGACGAGACCGTCAATCAGGCTTCAGCGTTGTGGGCCAAGCCGAAGGGCGACATCACCGAGGACGACTACAAGGCCTTCTACAAGCACGTCGGTCACGATTACGACGACCCGCTGGCGTGGACGCATGCGCGCGTCGAGGGCAAGAACGAATATACCCAGCTGCTCTACATCCCCGGCAACGCGCCCTTCGACATGTGGGATCGCAACGCGCGCCACGGCATCAAGCTCTATGTGCGCCGCGTTTTCATCATGGACGATGCCGAGCAGCTGATGCCACTCTACATGCGCTTTGTGCGCGGTGTGGTCGATTCGGCCGACCTGCCGCTCAACGTGTCGCGCGAAATTTTGCAGGAATCGAAAGACATCGAAGCCATCCGCAAGGGCTGCACCGGCAAGGTGCTGGGGCTGCTGACGGACCTGGCCAATAGTGAAGAGAGCGGTGACCAGGAGAAGTACGCGAAATTCTGGGGCGAGTTCGGCAAGGTGCTCAAGGAGGGCGTCGGCGAAGACTTCGCCAACAAGGACAAGATCGCCGGCCTGCTGCGTTTCGCCTCGACGCAGACGGATACCCGAGACGAAACCGTGTCGCTCGCCGACTACATCGGCCGCATGAAGCCCGAACAGGAAAAGATCTACTACGTCACCGCCGAAACCTTCAACGCCGCGAAGAACAGTCCGCATCTTGAAGTCTTCCGCAAGAAGGGCATCGAGGTGCTGCTGCTGACTGATCGCGTTGACGAGTGGGTGGTCAGCCATCTCACCGAATTCGCGGGCAAGTCGCTGGTGTCGGTGGCGAAGGGTGGCCTCGATCTGGGCAAGCTGGCCGACGAAGCCGAGAAGCAGGAGCAGGAAAAGGACGCCGGCGAGTTCAAGGAACTGACCGAAAAAATCGCCAAGTCCCTCACCGAGCGCGTCAAGGAAGTGCGCGTCACGCACCGCCTCACCGACAGCCCGGCGTGCCTGGTGGCCGACGAGCACGATGTCTCCGGCAACCTCGCGCGCATCCTCAAGGCGGCGGGGCAGTCTGGCCCGACCGCCAAGCCCATCCTCGAAATTAACCCGCGTCACCCGGTGGTGCTGCGCCTCAAGTACGAGGAAAAGAAATTCGACGACTGGGCAGCGGTGCTGTTCGACCAGGCGCTTCTGGCCGAGGGCGGTCAGCTCGACGATCCGGCTACATTCGTCAAGCGCATCAACGAGCTGATGATGACGATGTCGCAAGACGACAAATGAGCATACGGCGCCGGCGCCAACGCGTGCCGTCGCCATGCTGACGCCGACTTTGGCGGTATAGTCGCGTTCCATGACCGCCGATGCCAAAAACGGTGCCCCCGAGCACCGGTTGACTCTGCCTGAGCTCATCGATGCCCTGATCGCCTCGGGTCGGGTGCCGCGCGCGGAGGCCGAGGCTTTTCGTCAGGAGCGCCGCTATTACCGGGGCGAGCGGCATCCGCTCAGTGTCATCGCCGAGCAGCGCTGGAAATCCCCGGAACCGCCGCACCGCGTGCTCGATATCGAGTCGCTGACCGAATGGCTGGCCGCCTGGAGCGAGCTGGATTACTACCATATCGATCCGCTCAAGGTGAATTTGACGGCGGTCACCGATGTGATGAGCAGCGCCTATGCGACGCGCTTTCGCATCCTGCCGCTGGAAGTGCGGAATGACGAGGTGGTGATCGCCACCGCCGAACCATTGCTCCGCAGTTGGGTGAATGAGCTCAAGCCGATCCTGAAGAAGGAGATCCGGCTGGTCATCGCCAACCCGGAGGACATCGCCCGGTACCAGGTCGAGTTCTACACCATGGCGAAGTCGGTGAAGGGCGCCATGAAACGTGGCGACGTCGCCCGCACCGGTATTTCCAATTTCGAACAACTGGTCGAACTCGGCAAGGGCAAGGCCTCCATCGACGCCAACGACCAGCATGTCGTGATGATTGTCGACTGGTTGTGGCAGTATGCCTTCGAGCAGCGCGCCTCCGACATTCACATCGAGCCGCGCCGCGACATGGGCGTGGTGCGCTTTCGCATCGACGGCGTGCTGCATCAGGTCTACCAGATTCCCATGCCGGTGCTGAATGCGATGACCAGTCGCATCAAGATCCTCGGGCGCATGGACGTGGTGGAAAAGCGTCGCCCGCAGGACGGCCGGGTCAAGACGCGCGCCCCGGACGGGCAGGAAATCGAGTTGCGCCTGTCGACCCTGCCGACCGCTTTCGGTGAAAAACTCGTCATGCGCATCTTCGACCCCGAAGTGCTGGTGCGCGATTTTGCCGACCTGGGATTTTCCGCCGAAGATACCGCGCACTGGCAGGGCATGACCCGCCAGCCCAATGGCATCATCCTCGTCACCGGGCCGACCGGCTCGGGCAAGACCACGACGCTGTACACCACGCTCAAGCAGTTGGCCACGCCGGAAGTGAATGTCTGTACGCTGGAAGACCCGATCGAGATGGTCGAGTCGTCCTTCAACCAGGTGCAGGTGCAACCGGAACTCGGCATGGATTTCGCCGCCGGCATTCGCGCCCTGATGCGCCAGGACCCGGACATCATCATGGTCGGCGAGATTCGCGACGCCGAGACGGCTGACATGGCGATCCAGGCGGCGCTGACCGGACATCTGGTGTTGTCGACGCTGCACACCAACGACGCGCCGACGGCAATTACCCGCCTGCTCGATCTTGGGGTTCCTCCGTATCTGCTGCAATCCACCGTGCTGGGCGTGATGGCGCAGCGCCTGGTGCGCACGCTTTGTCCGCACTGCAAGTCGGCCGGCGCCGATGGCGGGCAACGCGCCGAGGACGCGGCACTTTGGCAGGGACTGGTGGCGCCGTGGAAGTCGAAACGGCCGGCGCAGATTTACCATCCGGTCGGTTGCCTCGAATGTCGCATGACCGGTTATCAGGGGCGACTCGGGCTGTATGAAATCATGCCGCTGAACGCGGAGCTTAAAGCCCTGATTTCCGCACATACCGACCTGGCGCAGTTCCGCGAACGCGCCATCAAATCCGGCATGCAGCCGCTGCGCATCTCCGGTGCGCGCAAGGTGGCGGCCGGGCTGACGACCATCGAGGAAGTATTGAAGGTGGCGCCGCCGCTGCAGGATCTGGTGCGCGTGCA
>JAUXNZ010000124.1 GCA_030682595.1 Rhodocyclaceae bacterium
CGGCGTTCCGGCTACCGCCGTTCCGCCAGCGCCGACTTTTATGGCCCCCACCGGGGCGCAGCCTCTCTCGGGGCGGCCCTTCGAAAGGCGTTTACCGCAGCTCGCGCCAATCGCAGCCGTTGGCCTGGTCGGCCACGCCGATCCAGTCGGGGGGAGACCCGAGGGCGGCGGCAAATGCGGTGCGCGCCAGGTCCGGCGAGTTGTTCTCGGCGGAAAGATGCGCGGCCACGACATGCTTCAGCCGTGCGCTACCCAGCGTGCGCAACAGGCCGGCCGCGGCGGTGTTGTCGAGATGGCCGAAGCCGCCGGCGATGCGGCGTTTCAGTTGCGGCGGATAACAGCCATTGGTCAGCATCTCGGCATCATGATTGGCTTCGAGCACCAGCGCCCCGCATTCAGTGAGCATGGCAATGATGTGGGGGGTGATGGCGCCGGTATCGGTCAGGAGACCCAGGCGGCGGGCGCCGTCGGAGAAAACGAACTGCGTCGGCTCACGCGCATCGTGCGGCACCGGATAGGGATGGATTTCAAGATCGCCGATGGCGAAGCTGGCGTGGCTATCGAAACGCCGCACGGCAACCTCGGCGAGTTGCCGCGCCGCCGCTGCCGTGCCGTGGCTGGCATGCACCGTCCAGCCAAAGCGGGTCGCGCAACGTGCCACGCCACCGACATGGTCGGCATGTTCATGGGTGACCAGGACGGCATCCACGCTGGCCGGTTCGACCCCCAGCCGTGCCAGGCGCAGCGCTGTTTCGCGCTGGCCAAAACCGCAATCGACCAGCACACGGGTGCGCCCGGACTCGACGAGCAGCGCGTTGCCCTTGCTGCCGCTGCCCAGCGAGGCGAAGCGGATCACCCCGGATTAACGTGAAATATGCAATTTGACGCCGCGTTCATGGATGAGCGCAGCGAACAAACTTCGCCCCCCGCCTCGGGGCGGGGGATGGGGGTGGCACTATCGACCATGAAAGTTACTTCAACTGTTCAAACAGCAGCCCGAGAATTTTTCGCGCGGTTTCCGATGCATCGACGCCGCCTTCGCGGGTCATGATGCGCACATTGCTGTCGCTGCCGACGCCGACGACTTGAATGCGGTATTGCGCCTTCGGGTCGACATCGATCTTGTTGCTCTTCCAGAAGGCTAGTTTCGACAGCCAGCCCTTGTCGCCACCCTTGCCGCGAAGCTCGGCTTCGGGGTCGACATAGCGCACGTAATACAAACCCTGGGTGCGGTCGCGATCCTCGACGGTGAAGCCGACGCGGTCGAGCGCCAGACCGACCCGGCGCCACGCGCGGTCGAAAGGTTCCTGAACAGTCAACGTGCCGGCGCCATCGGCGGCGCGCGTCAGGCGGGCGCGCTCCTGTTTCGGCTCGACGGCCAGCAACGTCTTGGCGCGGGATTCCTCGGCACCCAGCCGCACCATCAGGCGGCGCAGCATCTCGGCTTCGAGTTCCGGCTCGGCGGGGCGCGGCTGCCAGCGGGTCTGGTCCTTGCCTTCGGTGACATACACCTCGTACATGCCGCGATGACTGATGTAGATTTCCGTCGTGCCGGGTTCGGCGCCCTTTTCCAGACGGGTGCGGAACTTGTCGCGCTCGGCTGTGGAATACAGGCTGTCGATCACCTTGCCGAGGGTCGAGCGGATGATGTCCTGGGGCAGTTTGGCGCGGTTCTCGGCCCAATCGGTTTCCAGCACGCCGGCTTCGGGCAATTCGATATTGACGAGGAAGCCGGATTCCTGCCAGAACTCCTTGATCGCCGGCCAGATGTTTTCGGGGGTTCCCGCCACCACCAGCCAGCGCTGCGTACCGGCGCGCTCGATCTTCATCTTGTCGATGCTCGGCAGTACCGCCGACGCCGTCGGTGAGACGGCCGCGCCACTGCGCTCGCCGGCATAGGTCGAAAAAGTCGCGCTGCCCTTCGGCGTGACGTCCGGCACGGCATAGCGTTCGTCGCGCGACGGCTGAGTCAGATCAGGGGGAACTTCAAGCGACGGCAACTTCTTGCCCGCCGCCGATTTGTATTCGATTTTTTTCGATTCGGGCAGGATGTTGCCGGTGCAGGCCGTCAACACCAGCAGGCTGGCGGCAAGCAAAGGCGTGGTGCGCAAGAGGGAAGCAGATATTTTCATGGATTCGAATGTTTGGTTAAACAGAAATGTCCGCGTCGCGCATGGCGGCACGCACGCGTTCGTGGCAGTCGGTGGACAGTTGCGTGAGCGGCAGGCGCAGTGCGTTCTGGATCAGGCCCATGCTGGCGCAGGCCCATTTGACGGGGATCGGATTGGCTTCGCAGAACAGGTGTTTGTGCAGACCGAGCAGGCGGGCATTGATCTCGCGCGCGGCCTTGACGTCACCAGCGCACCCCAAGGACACCATGGCATGCATCAGTTTTGGCGCCACGTTGGCAGTGACGGAAATCACGCCATGGCCGCCCAGCAGCACCAGGGCCAGTCCGGTGGGATCATCGCCGCTGTAAATGGCAAAACCGGGCGGCGCGCGCTTGATGAGTTCGGTACCGCGTTCGAGATTGCCGGTGGCGTCCTTGATACCGACGATGCCGGGCACCTGGGCCAGTCGCAGGGTCGTGTCGTTGGTCAGGTCGGCCACCGTGCGCCCCGGCACGTTGTAGAGGATCATCGGCAGCTCGACCGCCTCGGCGATAGTCTTGAAATGCAGAAACAGGCCTTCCTGCGTCGGCTTGTTGTAGTAGGGCACGACCGACAGGTGGGCGCTGGCGCCGGCGGCCTTGGCGCAGCGGGCGAGTTCGATC
>JAUXNZ010000027.1 GCA_030682595.1 Rhodocyclaceae bacterium
GCAGATCATCCAGCGGCCACGGATCAAGAATCAGGCGGGGCGGCACAGGCTGGTCGACATAGTGCTGGGCCAGAAAAGCTGTCAGACCTTCAGCACTTTCTGCCTCCAGGCTGGCTTGGGGGAAATACGCCCGATCACCCAAGTGCAGGCCGCCGCGCACCATGGCCAGATTGACGCACAACTCGCCGCGTTCGACGACGGCGACGACGATGTCAACATCGGCATCACCCTTGGTATGGGTCGAGCTCACGTACTGGCGGTGCAGCACCGTCTGCAGCGCCTGAATCTGGTCGCGCAGCACCGCCGCCTGCTCAAAATGCAGCGCCGTCGCCGCATCCGCCATCTGCCGGGCCAGCTTATCAATAACTTCTGCATGACGCCCCTTGAGGAACAGTTCGGCCAGTCGCACATCCACTGCGTAATCCGCTGCCGTGACCAACCCGACGCAGGGCGCCTTGCAACGCCTGATCTGGTGCATCAGGCAGGGCCTTGAGCGGTGCGCGAACACCGCTTCCTCGCAGGTGCGCAGCAGGAAGGTCTTCTGGATCAGCTGGATGCTTTCGCGCACCGCCAGGCCGCTGGGAAACGGCCCGAAATAGCGTGACTTTTTCTCGAAGGCGCCACGATGATAGAAGAGGCGGGGGAACTCGCCACCACCACCAATGCCGATGTAAGGATAGGACTTGTCGTCGCGGAACAGGATGTTGTATTTCGGCGCGAGCTTCTTGATCAGGGTGTTTTCAAGGATCAGCGCCTCGGCTTCGGAGCGTGTCGCCGTGGTTTCCATGGCGGCCACCTGTTGCAGCATCAGGACGATGCGCGGGCTGTGGCCGGTTTTCTGGAAGTACGAGGACACCCGCTTCTTGAGATTTTTCGCCTTGCCGACATACAACACCGCGCCATCGGCCGCGAGCATGCGATAGACGCCCGGCGCGTCGGTCAACGTGGCGAGAAAAGATTTGCTGTCAAAGGTTGGCGCTGCGGTCGAATCTGCCATGGCAGCGTAGGATATTCCCATGAAAGATATTTCCTGCGACATTTTCTGCGCCGTCATCGACAACCTGGGCGATGCCGGCGTGTGCTGGCGTTTGGCCCGGCAACTGGCGCGGGAGCATGGCTGGCGCGTCCGGCTGTGGATCGACGACCCGTCGCCACTGGAAAAGCTGGCTCCCGATCGACAGGCGATTCCCGTCGAGGTGCAGCGCTGGCAGGGCGATCTACCGGAAATTCAGCCCGCCGACGTGGTCATCGAAGCTTTCGCCTGCGAACTACCGGCCACCTATATTGCGGCGATGGCCGCCCTGCCTCGGCCACCCGTCTGGCTGAACCTCGAATATCTCTCCGCCGAGGACTGGGTAGCCGGCTGTCACGCGCTGCCCTCGCCGCACCCCCGCTGGGCGCTGACCAAGTATTTTTTCTTTCCCGGTTTTGTCGCCGGCACCGGTGGCCTGCTGCGCGAACGCGATCACGCCGTCCCCTTGCTGGCGGCGGACCCGGCCGACGCCGTCCCGCCAGCGCCGACTTTTGGCGAGACTCTCGATGTCTCGCTGTTTTGCTATGACAATCCTGCCCTGCCCGCGCTGCTGAAAGCCTGGCGCGATGGCGACGCGCCGGTGCGCTGCCGGGTTGCCGACGGCCTGCCCCGCCAGCAGGTCGAATACTGGCTGGGCGAGCCATTCCCCACCGGCTGTCGGCATGCCCGCGGCGCACTCGAACTGCATGCCCAGCCGTTTTTTTCGCAGGACGGCTACGACCGGTTGCTGGCCGTCTGCCAACTCAATTTCGTGCGCGGCGAGGATTCGCTGGTGCGCGCCCAGTGGGCCGAGCGTCCTTTTGTCTGGCAGGCCTATCCGCAAGCCAATGGTGCGCAGCACGCCAAGCTCGACGCCCTGCTGGAGCGCTACTGCGCCGCACTCGACACGCCCACCGCGGCAGCCACCCGCGCCTTCTGGCAGGCGTGGAACGGCCAGGGCGACAGTGCCGCGCGCATTACAGTCCATTGGCCCGCGTTTCGCGCGGCCTTGCCTGCCCTTGCGGCACAGGCGCCACGCTGGGCGCGACAAATCGCGGCGCACGGCGATCTGGCGGCAAATCTGGTCAAGTTCTGCCAGTCAAAGCTATAATGCCGGGTTTCCCATTTCCGCCCCCAATTTATTATGAAAACAGCACAAGAACTCCGCGTCGGCAACGTCATCATGGTCGGCAACGATCCGCTCGTCGTCCAGAAGGCCGAATACACCAAAGGCGGCCGCAGCTCGGCGGTCGTCAAGTTCAAGTTCAAGAACCTGCTCAGCGATGCCCCGTCCGAGGCCATCTACAAGGCCGACGACAAGTTCGAGCAGGTCGTCCCCGAGCGCAAGGAATGCACCTACTCGTATTTCGCCGACCCGCTGTACGTCTTCATGGACGCCGAATACCACCAGTATGAGGTCGAAGCCGAGAACATGGCCGACGCCATTCCCTACCTGGAAGACGGCTTGGCCGTCGTCGTGGTGTTCTACGAAGGCAAGGCGATTTCGGTCGAAATGCCCAACAGCGTGGTGCGCGAGGTCGAATACACCGAACCTGCCGTCAAGGGCGACACTTCCGGCAAGGTGCTCAAGCCGGCCAGGATCAAGCCCTCCGGCATGGAAGTAATGGTGCCGATCTTTGTCGCCACCGGCGACAAGATCGAAATTGACACCCGCACCGGCGAATACAAGGGCCGCGTCAAGTAAGCCCGCGTCACCCCCACGCGGCATACTTTCCGGTAGCCTCATAAGGCCACCGGCAGACCCGACAACAAGGGCGCGGGCGGCTGGTTCCCGCTGGTCCAGGACGCCATCATTTTCACCTTGCTTGCCACCTGAAAGCGCGGCCGCGAGACTATCGTGCCGCGTTCCCGCCTCGCACTCATGCCGCGCTGGCGGCAACTGCCGTTCACGTTCATGTTCCGCAATGCCTCGCCAGCACCTACATTCTTCAATATCCCGGCCAACCGCATAGTTGAACAGGACACTCAGGTCGAGCCGTGAGTGGCATGGCACACCGTTGAGGAAGCGGGTCGGCTCCGGCCAAAGCCCATTGACTTGCTTGCCGCGGCCAAGGATACTTGACTCGAGATGAATGAACTGTTCATACCCTGATAACGACTTGGCAGACAAAACCAAGACTTACTTCGGAGGAACATCATGAAGACGATCAAACAAATTCTCGACGAGAAGAAGAAACCGCTGACCACCGTGGGTCCTGGCAATACCGTTCAAGATGCCATAGACATGATGATGGCGCGCGATATCGGGGCTGTCCTGGTGGTTGATGGAACCAAACTGATCGGCATCTTCACCGAACGCGACTGCCTGCATAAAGTGACCGCACCGGGGCTCAACCCGCGTGACGTGGCCGTGCAGCAGGTCATGACCGCGAAGGTGCGCTTCGTCACACCCGACCTGGAAGTCTCGCAGGGGCTGGCGCTGATGACCGAGCGCTTCTTCCGCCACCTGCCGGTGCTCGACGAGCAGCAGAATCTGCTCGGCATAGTTTCGATCGGCGATCTGGTCAAGGCGAAGATTTCCGAGCAGGATTTCATCATCGACCAACTGGAACGCTACATCGCCACCTGACAGTCACCGGGGCAGTGGCGACTTTTGCGAACGTGCCGGGAAACTCAGGCCAGCTGACGACAGGCCGCCCGCCCGGCAATACATAGCGGCAGCGTATCGATTGGACCAATTGCATCGAGCGGCAGCAGTCGGGCAATCCGCGCACTGCGTGCCGGATCAGGTTCGGGCTGCCAGCCCTGCAACAATTCCCCAACGCTATCGGGCTTGTTACACACCGGCAACATATCGCAACCTGCAGCCCAGGCCGCTTGCGCCCGGGCAACGATACCGCCAGCCACGCTGGCTCCCTCCATCGACAGGTCATCGCTGAAAATAACGCCGGCGTGGCCGAACTCGTGGCGCAGTTTGTCGATCCAGACCGGTGAAAATCCGGCGGGACGATGATCGACTTGCGGATAGATCACATGCGCGGGCATCACGGC
>JAUXNZ010000125.1 GCA_030682595.1 Rhodocyclaceae bacterium
CTGATGGTGCCGGTGCTCAAGGACGCGGACCAGAAAGGCGTCATCGAGATCGCTCAGGAAACCTCCGAGCTTGCCAGGAAGGCGCGCGAAGGCAAGCTGCCGCCCACCGACATGCAAGGCGCCACCTTCACCATCTCCAGCGTCGGCGGCATCGGCGGCACCGCCTTCTCGCCGATCGTCAATGCGCCCGAGGTGGGCATCCTCGGGGTCAGCAAATCCACCATGAAACCAGTGTGGAACGGCAAGGAATTCGTGCCGCGCCTGATCATGCCGCTGTCACTGTCGGCCGATCATCGCGTGGTCGACGGCGCGCTGGCGACGCGCTGCAATGCGTATCTCGCGCAACTGCTGGGCGACTTCCGCCGGGTGATGCTATGAACGCCGACATGCAAACCGATATGCTGGTACTGGGCGCCGGGCCCGGCGGCTACTCGGCCGCCTTTCGTAGCGCCGACCTCGGCATGCAGACGGTGCTGGTCGAACGCTATGCCACGCTCGGCGGCGTCTGCCTCAACGTCGGCTGCATTCCCTCGAAGGCTTTATTGCACGTTGCGGCGGTGATGGACGAGGCGCAGCACCTTGCCGTTGCGGGGGTGGCCTTTGCCCCGCCGCAAGTCAATCTCGATCTGCTCCGCACGCACAAGGAAAAAGTTGTCGGCAAGCTCACCGGCGGCCTGTCCGGCATGGCGAAGGCGCGCAAGGTCGAGGTGGTGCGGGGCTACGGTCACTTTCTCGACGCACATCATCTCGAAGTTGAACTGACGACCGGCACGGCGCAAGAGAAGACCGGCGAGAACAAAATCATCCGTTTTGAAAAGTGCATCATCGCCGCCGGCTCGGCTGCCCTGCATCTGCCGTTTATTCCCCGCGACCCGCGCATCGTCGATTCGACCGGCGCGCTCGAACTGAAGGTTGTGCCGCAGAAAATGCTGGTCATCGGCGGCGGCATCATCGGCCTGGAAATGGCCACCGTCTATTCAACGCTGGGCGCGCGGGTCGATGTCGTCGAAATGCTCGATGGCCTGATGCAGGGGCCGGATCGCGATGCCGTCAAGGTGTGGGAGAAGCAGAACGCCCAGCGTTTTGACAAGATCATGCTGAAGACGAAGACGACCGCGGTCGAGGCGAAGGACGATGGTTTGTGGGTGACGTTCGAAGGTGAAGCCGCCCCGCAAGAACCGCAGCGTTACGATCTGATTCTGCAGGCCGCCGGGCGCAGCCCTAACGGCAACAAGATTGATGCTGCCAAGGCAGGCGTCACGGTCAGCGAGCGCGGTTTCATTCCGGTCGACAGCCAGATGCGGACCAGCGTGCCGCACATTTTTGCGATCGGTGACATCGTCGGCCAGCCGATGCTGGCCCACAAGGCCGTGCATGAGGGGCATGTCGCCGCCGAGGCCGCCGCCGGACAGAAAAGTCACTTTGAAGCGACGGTCATTCCCAGCGTCGCCTATACGCATCCCGAAGTCGCCTGGGTCGGCCTCACCGAAGAGCAGGCAAAGGCGGCTGAACGGCTGGTCGAAGTGGCGAAGTTCCCCTGGGCGGCCTCCGGCCGGGCGATTGCCAATGGTGCCGACTATGGCTTCACCAAACTGGTGTTCGATACGGAAACGCACCGCATCGTCGGCGGCACCATCGTCGGCCCGTCGGCGGGCGACATGATCGGCGAGATCTGCCTGGCCATCGAGATGGGCGCAGACGCCGTCGACATCGGCAAGACCATTCATCCACATCCGACGCTGGGCGAGAGCATCGGCATGGCGGCGGAAGTGGCGCACGGCAGTTGCACGGATTTGCCGCCATTACGCAGGAAATGAGCGCAAACGCTAAACTTTATGGAGGCAGCATGACTCAGGACGAACTCAAGCAGGCGGTGGCCAAGGCAGCGGCCGACTATGTGGCGGCGAACGTGCCGGCCGGCAGCATCGTCGGCGTTGGCACCGGCTCGACGGCCAATTGTTTCATCGACGAACTGGCGAAGATCAAGGAGCGCATCGGCGCGACCGTCGCCAGTTCCGAGGCGACGAAGCAACGCCTTGAAGCACACGGCATCAAGGTGCTTGACCTCAACGAGGTGAGCAGCATGCCCGTCTATGTGGATGGCGCCGACGAGATCACGGCCCGGCTGGAAATGGTCAAGGGCGGCGGCGGAGCGCTGACGCGCGAGAAGATCGTCGCGGCGGTGGCCGACCAATTCGTCTGCGTTTGCGATGCGAGCAAGCTGGTCGACACCCTGGGCAAGTTTCCCCTGCCGGTCGAAGTGATTCCGATGGCGCGCGAGTACGTGGCCCGCGAAATCGTCAAGCTGGGCGGCCAGCCGAAACTGCGCACTGGCTTTACTACTGACAACGGCAATCTCATCCTCGATGTGCATGGCCTGCGGATTGGTGATCCGGCCGGTTTTGAAGCTACCTTGAACGGGATTGTCGGTGTTGTCACCAATGGCTTGTTCGCCTGCCGCGGCGCGGATCTGCTGCTGCTCGCCACGCCGACCGGCGTGAAACAGATAACACGCTGAAATAATTTTGTCATCGAACCGCTTTAGACTGTATCGGATTCATTCAGGAGATTAGCGTCATGACCGAACATACCCTCAAGCAATTTGACACCGAGTTGCAGCAACTGCGCGGCAAGGTGTTACGGCTGGGCGGCGTGGTTGAGCGCCAGATTACCCAGGCCATGGCGGCGCTCGCCAACGCCGATCTGGCGCTGTGCGAGCAGGTGATCGGCACCGACCATGAAGTCAACCGGCTGGAAGTCGAGATCGACGAGGACTGCGTGCATATCATCGCCAAGCGGCAGCCGGCGGCGCGCGATTTGCGCATGATCATGACGGTGATCAAGACGATTACCGACCTCGAACGCATTGGCGACGAGGCCAAGAAGATCGCCAAGAAGACGCGTGCCATGTATTCCAGCGACCTGACCTATGTGCCGCGCATCGAATTGCGTCATTCCGCCGACATCGTCGTGGCCATGCTGCGTCAGTCGCTCGACGCCTTTGCGCGTGACGATTGCTCGGTGGCCGCTGAAGTCGCGCGGCGCGACAAGGAGGTCAACGCCGAATTCAAGGCGGCGACGCGCCAGTTGATCACCTATATGATGGAAGATCCGCGCACCATCACGCGCGCGCTGGAACTGCTGTTCATCGCCAAGTCGATCGAGCGCATCGGCGACCACGCCAAGAACATTTCAGAGTACGTGGTCTATATGGAAAAAGGCCGCGATGTCCGCCATCTCGGCCTCGCCGGACTAGAGCAAGAAGTGCTGAAAGACTAATCTGGGCGGCCGAGCTGCGGCATGAGGCAGCGCGTTTAGTCTTGAGCCTTGCCGCCGGGCCGCCCCAAGGCAAGGCGGCACGCGGCGCCAGCCGCAAACCGCGCCCCGGCTAACAACCACGCTCCCCGTAATAGCCGAGCGTAGCGAGCAACAGTCACCTCCCCGCGAGGGGAGGATGGGAGGGGTGGGTCTTTAATTGCGCGGCGGCACGTAACCGCCGACCTGATCGGCGCCGCCGCCGAAGAAGTGCTTCTCGACCTGCTCGGCAAGATACTTGCGATGCTGGGGATCCGCCAGGTTCAGGCGATTTTCGTTGATGAGCATGGTTTGCAGGCGGATCCACTGTTGCCAGGATTCTTTCGAGACATTTTCGAAAATCCGCTTGCCCAG
>JAUXNZ010000126.1 GCA_030682595.1 Rhodocyclaceae bacterium
GATCGGCATTCCCGCTTCGGCTTGCTTCAGAAATCCGATGATCTGTTCTTCGCTGTATCTGCTTGTCTTCATGTCCGTCATTCTCCATATATTGACGGACTTCTCTACTTTTACTTGGTACGGCAGGCGGGGAGCAGGTCAGGACAGAGACAGGTGCCGGCGGCCGGGTCGTAGTCGAAGTCCTTGGGGCGGTAATGTTTGGCACCTTTCTTCGGGTGGGCCTTGTCGTAGAGGGGATCGGGCAGGGCTTTGTATTTGTCCTGTTCCTTGAAGCGCTCGTCGCGCTTTCTCATGCCGGTGTCGGCGACAAGGGCTGGTATCTGTTGTTCGGCCAGAGCAGCGATGTTGGCCTCGGAGTGATAGCCAGCATCGGCGGTGACCAGGGTCTGGTGGGTGCGCAGGGATTCGGTGGCCTGGATGACGGGCAGCAGTAGTTCCTGTTCGGAACCGGTGCCGTGGGCCTGGGCTGCAACGATGATCTGGTGCCGATCGTCGACGGCGGCTACTCCCGTATACCCTTGAATGACGCCCTTGCTGGTGGCCATCTTGGCTGATTCGTTGTCGGTGCGGTTGCTCTTCCTGATGCTGCCCTTGGCGCCCTTCCGGTCTTCCGGGTGGGCCGCCAGCCAGTCGCGTAGTTGGGCGGCATCGCCTTGCAGGCGGGCGATGCGACGCTGTGCCTTCTCGTCGTGGCCGGGTTCGGTTGGCAGGGCGTCGTTCGCGCGGTGGCGGGTGAGCATATGCTTCGCGGCGGCTTCGAGCTTGGCGGCCTGGCGCTCGAAGTCGCTACGCGTGCCGCTCTTGGCCTTGCTGGCGTTCGCGGGCAGCTTGACGCCGTCGATGGCGAACATCTCGCGGCCGATCAGTCCTTGCCGGTCGCACAGATACAGCACTTGGGCGAAGAGCTTGGCGATGTCGTCGCCAACCCCGGAGACGAAGGCGGCTATGGTGGTGTAGTGCGGGGCGCTGTCGCCACTCAAGGCGATGAAGGTGATGTGGTCCGTGCCGGCGCGCTCGATGCCGCGACTGCTAACGATGCCCTGACTGTAGGCGAACAGCACGACCTTGAGCAGCATGGCCGGCGGCCATGCGGTGGCACCGGTCTGGTCGTTGCGGTAACGGGCGTCGAAACCGGACAAGTCCAGTTCGTGGTCGACCAGGTGGTTCAGCGCGTGCTCGAATGTGCCGGGCAGCAACTGCCGCTCAAGATCGACGGCAATGAAGCGCGGGCTGGTATCAATATGTTTGTAGCGGGCCATGCGGGTCTCCCTGTGTCACTCCGCATTCGAGCCTTGTTATTCCATTTGGTTCACAGCACAATGCAGCTATGAAACTACTTTTTCTACAGCTTCGTTAGACCTCCCAACACTATGGCCAGCGCTCTACTAGACAACGCAACACTGACCGCGGTTCAGCGTATTACTGGACAAGCCCCAACGCGTTCGTCTGATTCCGTTGACGTCGACCTTGTTGCGTTTGAGAACTACATCCAAGCGCGTCTCTTTTACGATGACGTTGTGGTCATAGATGACTATTTACCGCAGCATCGTGAAGCACGGAGAGCAGCATTTCCTCAACTAGGCTATGTCACGTCGGAGGACTTCAAGCTACAGGAATTGTCGGCTGCGGCGGATGCAGCATCGGACGCAATCCATCCGAAAATTCAAGGTGGCGATTTTGCCAATCCAGAATTCAAGGCTTTGTTCAAATTGCTCCAAACGCATATGGTTTGCACATGGGATATCTCATCGAGCATCTACCACTTAAACCTCAAGGTGTTGGCTGCGCGGAACACACAAGACTTTGACAAGTACGGTGCAGTAGCAACGGCAATGTTTAATGAACTATCCGATGCTAGCCGATCAGGGAGGCGAATTAAGAACGATGTCGAACTAGTTGATCGCTACGGAAACCCGATCGGCAACGGTTACACAATCCCAGATGCAAAGTGGGGCAATGGAGAGTCTGGACCACCGAGCGGCGCTATCCAAGCGTTTTCAGCATCGCTTGTTTGGGTAGCGAACCGTGCCATGTACTACACATTAGCGGCCGCTCACCTAAAAGCGGATGTATTTCTTTATCCCATTCGCCAAGCATACCAACAACACTACTTGGCGCAGAACTTCAAATACGACGCAAATTTTCCCAAGCGCTTAGTCTCGCAATTCTCCGCGACTCTTAGCCGCGACATTGCCGAAATTCACAATGGTGGAACACTTGCTATCGGCGCCGTCGATCTGCCGGTATTTTCGGCATGGCTGGCTAATTCCTGCGGCGATCCTGTTGCCGCGCTTCATGCGTTGGAGGACATCAGACTGCAAAACGAGTTCGTCGAAGCGCGGGAACAAGTATCCGAACTTCGCGAGATTTACAACGATGGAAGCATTTCGGATGCAAACAAGAAGATCGGCAAGATGACAGCAAGCATCAGCAAAGTATCCGCTGCCATGAGAGAGAAGTACTCCATTAAGACGCAGCAGGGTGTTCCACTAACCAGGCTTGTCACCGTCTACAATGCATTCGCTCTCTTGAAAGGGCTACCGCCCTTGCCCAAGATTGATCTATCAGTGAAATTACCTCAGTTCTTGCGTGACATGAAGCGCGAAGTTGGTTTTTCGGCGGTCTACCGAAACATCATGAATGATCTAGCTACATTTGGTGCTCTAGGTCAGGTTCGAGATGTACTGTGTCGGCGGGTTGAGCTTGAGGATAACGCCGTTGCATACACACCAAAAGCAGAAGATCCGAAGTATAGACATGCGCACTCAAAATTTAAGAGCCCAATGTGAGGTCTAATTCATCCATCAACACGGACGTTGCGCGATGAAGCCGCGCAGCGCTGGTTATGTCAGACGTTGAAGCTGTAGAAAAACCCGCTTTTGGTCGGTGCGTGGGCGTAAAAGATGGCGCGATCAATGCCTCGTCATTTTCAATTCATCGCCAGAATGCCGTCTCGCCAGCGCCGACTTTTCAGGGAGTCGAATGAAGGTGCTCCCTGACCGGCATCCCCCTACTGCCCATAACCATGATGGGCCAGCTTCTCGATGATACTCGGCGTCAAATTGCGTATTTCACGTTAACCCCCTACATGGAGCATCGACACAGTGACCGGAATTGCCATAGTGATAATCCTGCTGGCCATGGGCAGCGGCTGGCTGTTCCGCCACCTGCTGCTGCGGGTGCTGCGGGAACGGCATCCCGACGAATTCGCCGCGCTGGGGCAGCCCACCAGCCAGCAGTTGGCGTCGCTCTCGCCAAAACTTCAGGAACTGCACCTTCGATTCTGGAAGTATCTGTGGGGCGGCAAGGTGTTTCAGATCAGGGACCGGCTTGTCACAGGCCTCGCCGCGGCGGCATTGCTTGCCGATGCCGCGCTGATTGTCGGCGTGGCGATTTTCCTGTGGCACGTCGGCGCGGCGCAGCCACTGTAAACCGAATCGCTCAAGCCTTGCGCTTGTTCATGAAGCCGTCGATGCCCGCCACGGCGTCGGCGGTCATCATGTTGCAGGCCATGGTTTCGGCGGCCAGTTGGTAGGCGCCGGCCAGGCCCATTTCGAGCTGGCGGTAGAAGAGCTGCTTGCCCATGGCGATGGCGTCCGGCGACTTGGCGCAGATGCTGTCGGTGAGTTTTTGCACTTCTGCATCGAGTTGTTCGGCCGGCACGACGCGATTGACGAGGCCGCGCCGCTGGGCTTCCGCGGCATCGATGAAGTCGCCGGTCAGCAGCATTTCGAGCGCCGGCTTCCGACCCATGTTGCGTGAGAGCGCGACAGCAGGTGTGGAGCAGAACAGGCCGACATTGATGCCGGACACCGCGAACTTCGCCACGTCGGCGGCAACCGCCAGGTCGCAGCTCGCCACGAGCTGACAGCCGGCCGCCGTGGCGACGCCCTGCACCCGGGCAATCACCGGCTGCGGCAGTTCGGTGAGCAGGGTCATGACGCGCCCGCACTGCTTGAAGAGCTGCTGCATGTAGGCCTTGTCGTGGTTGGCGCGCATCTGCTTGAGGTCGTGCCCGGCGCAAAAAGCCTTGCCCGCGCCGGCGATGACGACGACCCGCGCCGTCCTGTCAGCGCCGACTTTTTCGAGCGCCGTTTGCAGCGCGGTCAATAGCTCGGTCGACAGGGCATTGAATTGCGCGGGACGGTTGAGCGTCAGCGTCACCACGCCGTCATGGTTTTCGGTCAGCACAATGGATTCGGTGGTCATTACTTCTCCTTGCATAGCGTGATGACTTGCGGCCGTTCGCGGGCCAGTTCATTCAACCATTGCGCCAGTTCGTCCGCCAGGGCCTGCGCCGCCTCACGCGTCGCCGCCACGCCACCTTGGGCGTCTGGAGTCGGGGCGTCGTGCTGTATCAGGAACGCACGCTTCGATAATGCTGTCTCGCCGCGCCGAGGCAGCAGGGTGGCGCTGACCTCCAGCACGAGCTGGCTGGTTTGCGGCGTGGCGAAGCGCTGTTCGATTTCATCCAGATGCAACTGCAGCCGGCAACCCGGCGCGGCAGACTCGGGCTGGCCGAAGACGATGCGCCGCTGCAGGAAGCGTTCCAGCAATTCGGCCGGCGGCGCTGCCCAGCGACTGTGCGCGTAGGCATGCCGCCGCGAGCTGTCGGCAGAGACAAGGCGATAGCGCATCTGCGGCCCGACCAGCCATGAATTCGCCCGCACTTCGATGGTGGCGACAGCGACGGCGATGGGCAAGCCGGATGCCGGCCTGGCGCCGGCAAAATCGCCGAGGTCGTAGAGCGCAGGTTCGGGCTGGCGTGACGAGGTTCCGGCGCAGCCCGCCAGCAGCGCGACCAGAAGAATGATGACGATGTTGCGCATGGAATTATTCCGTCCGATGGGGAATGACAAAACCCGCCTCGCCCGGCCCCGGTTTGGCCGGAGCGGGCCCGAAGATCACGGACTGCGGCGTGTCGCCGATGGTTTTGAGCAAGCGGTCGAGACGGCGCGTGGCGGCGGCCAGATCAGTCATCAGCCGTTCCGCATGCGGCAGGGTGTCGGTGCCAAGCCGGTCGCTCACGCCAACCGCGCTGCCGGCAAGCTGATCAAGGCGCTGGGTCAGCGCATTCATGGCGCCGACCAGCGCGCGCGCTTCGACCGTCAGCGGCGCGGCCTCGCCAGCGGTTTTTTCCAGATGGGTCAAGAGCATCCGCAGGCGCTCGAGATTCGCGTCGGACAAGGCGGCACGCAAGCCCGCCATCACACTCGGCAATTCTTTCAGTCCGTCGGAAGCGCTGGCCAGGTTATCGAGCGTCCGGGAAACATTCTGGAGGTTGCGATCATCGAGCAGGCGATTGAGGCGCTGCCCGAGATCGGCGAGCTGGTCCGCAAGCGCACCGGCCTTGTCGTCCAGCGCGTTGAACAGTCCCGGCTGGATTTTCAAACGCGGCGGCGTCAGGCCTGTGGTATCCAGTGGCCGCCCGCCCTCCCCGGCCTCTTCCAGCATCACATAGGCCAGCCCGGTGACGCCCTGGAACTTGAGCTTGGCCACGGTCTTGTCGGTCAGGCGGTATTGACGGCCCAGCGTGATCTCGACCAGCAGCAGGCCGGGGTCCTTTTCATCCGGCTCGATGTCGATGACCTTGCCGGCGCGGATGCCGCGATAGCGCACCTGGGCCTGACGATTCAGCCCGGTCACGCTGCCGCGTGTTTCGAGGAGGTAAGTGTGCGTCGGGTCGCCGCCGCCCGCGAACCACCAGAGCGCCGCGACGGCGGCCAGCAGGAACAGCAGGGTGAACAGACCCGCCAGCAGGGCATGGGAACGGTTTTCCATGGATTCAGGGCGATCGGTGAAAAAATTTGCGGATGAAAGGATGGTCGAATTGCCTGACTGTATCAAGCATGCCATAGGCCAGGATATGTTGCTCGGCGAGCACGGCGACCTTTGCCGTCAACGCCGCCAGCGTGGCGACATCGTGGGTCACCAGCAATACCGTGAGGCCGAGTTCATCCCCGAGCCGGCGGATCAGGCGCACAAAGCCGGCGGAGCGATCGGGATCGAGGCCGGCGGTCGGTTCGTCGAGCAGCAGCAGTTCCGGTTCCAGCGCCAGGGCGCGCGCCAGGGCAACGCGCTTGACCATGCCGCCGGACAATTCCGCCGGCAGCAACAGGGCATGTTGCGGCAGGAGCTCGACCATTTCGAGCTTGAGCATCACCAGGTCGCGAATCGTGGTCGCGTCGAAACACCTGAGTTCGCGCAGCGGGAAGGCGATGTTGTCGAACACATTGAGGGCGGAAAACAGCGCGCCCTGCTGAAACAGCACGCCAAACCGTTGCCGCAGCGCGCGTTCGCGCACCACCCCGCCACCGAACAAGGGTTCGCCGAACAAGCGGATCGTGCCCTGGGTGGGCGTCAGGAGGCCGATCATCTGCCGCAGCAGGGTCGTCTTGCCGCTGCCGGAGCCGCCGACCAGCGCCACCATCTCGCCCGCCGCGATTTCCAGATTCAGATGACGATGAATCCACACCCCGCCGAGGCGAGTGGATAAATCGTTGATGGCGATGACGGGATTCATTACAGTTTCGGCACGCCAACGCCGCGCAAGGCGACGGCAAACACGGCGTCGATGAAGATCACGACGGTGATCGCCGTCACCACGGCGGCGGTGGTGTTGGCCGACAGGCTTTCCGTATTTGGCTTGACGCGCAGGCCGAAATGGCAGGCGATCAGCGCAATCGCCAGACCGAACACGGCACCCTTGGCCAGGCCGATCCAGAGATTGACCACCGGCACCGCCTTGGGCAGCGTCTCCAGAAAATAGCCAACGCCGATGCCCAGCTGAATTTCCGCCGCCAGCATGCCGCCCAGGAGCGCCAGCGCCGTTGCCCACAGCACCAGGAGCGGCGTCACCACGGTGAGCGCCACCACCTTGGGCAAGACCAGGCGCAGGCTGGTCGACACGCCCATCGTCGCCAGTGCGTCGATTTCCTCGGTCACCCGCATCACGCCCAGTTGCGCCGTCATCGCCGAGCCGGAACGACCGGCCACCAGCACGGCGACCAGCACCGGCCCCAGCTCGCGGATGATGGAAAGGCCGAGCAGATTGACGATGAACATGTCGGCGCCAAACTGGCGCAATTGCAGCGACGACAGGTAAGACAGGGCAATGCCGATCAGCAAGCCGACCAGCGCGGTCACCGGCATTGCCCGCACGCCGCTCTTGTAGATGTTGGCGGAAATTTCGCGTGCCGGCAGATCGCCAGGATGACGCAGCAGATGCAGCAGGTCCAGCGCCAGCTGCCCCAGCAAGGCGATAAAGTCGCGCACCTGCCGCATGCCCGCCAGCACGCCCGCGCCCAGCACGATCAGGCCCTCGAAAGGCGAGCGCGGCAGGACGACCGCCGCCGGCTCGCCATCGGCGGCGGCGATGCGCTCGAAAATGTGCAGGTGCTCGGGGCGCATCGACAGCCGTTCGGGCAGCTTGCGCCCCCAACTGCGCCACAACAGCAAGGCGCCGACCGAATCCAGCGCCTCGATGTCCAGGCAGTTCCAGCTCACCGCATCGCGGCAACCGAGTTCCCGCAAGCGGTCTTGCCAGGCAGTGTCGGTGGCGCCCCTTTCTGCCAGCGCACGCAACGTCCAGCGCCCGGTCAGCAGCAGTTCGCTCCGACCCGAGGCGCCGCTTGTCTCGCTATAGTGGGCGTGCAACATGGCGACGCACTCGACGCATTGGCAGTTCAGTCGGCGGCGGCACGCCGCTGGCGGGCGCGCACCCGGAACTCGATATCGACGCTTGCCCACTGCTCGGTTTCACTGGCCAGCACGGCAGCCGTCAGCGGCGCGCTGGTGAGCCACGCCCGGTCGATGTGCAGTTCATAGCCCTTGGCCGTCATGGCCACCTCGATCTCGGGAACCGGCGCATCGTCGCGCGCCCGGTGCAGGAGCGCCGCGACGCGCAGACAAAAGATCGGCAGATAGTCCGGCAAAGACTGCGTCAACACCTGCACCCGCTCCAGCTTGCCGCGATGGGCGAGCACCAGTCGGGACAGCATGGACTGGTCGCGCTTCGAGAAGCCGGGCATGACGGCATTCGCCAGCACATAGGCGCTAAGTTTGTGGAAACCCGCGTGCGCCACCGACACGCCG
>JAUXNZ010000128.1 GCA_030682595.1 Rhodocyclaceae bacterium
GGTGTCGAGTGCGATCGAACAGTCGTCGCTGATCTTGTTGTTCGCCGAGGCACACACCGCTGGGGTTTTGTCACGAGCCCGAGTGACCATCTGGTCGAGCATGTCGTTGATGTCATCGACGAAGCTTGGCGAACGGTTAATGGGATTTGTGGTCTCACGAACGGAGCTGCGGCGTAATGCGCCAAACAGGGTATCGCTGGTGATTGGCAGCGCATGCTGGGCGTTGTTGATTGCCGGGTTGATATAGAGCGAATGTTCGTAGTTTCCTCCACATTCCGGGGCATCAGGTGATTGATATCTTCCGCCAGTGGTAAATGCAGGGCCAGGCGAGAAAATTACCGCGATGGGGCGGTCGTGTTCGTTCCCTGGATCAAAAGCCAGTTTTCCGCTACCAATCAGTATGTCCGGGCTGGCCAGCGTGTCCCAGTTCATGATGTTTGCCGTTGAATTTATTGCGCGGTGGGTGGTGGTAACGGCGTACCACAAGCATTCACCGTAACCGTCACGCAACGGTTCCGTGCCCAGAGTCTTCCAGGGAAAGCGCCCCACGACAATATCAGTTGCGGGTAATCCCGCTGGATTGATCTTTGAGCAACCTTCACTGGTGCATGTTTGGTTGGCAAGAGCCGTGTTTAGGTTAACGCTTTCCCCGAAGTCGGGTAATGGCAGATAACCATATACAAAGTTTGGTAGGGGTTTCCCACCGACACGTGCAATCTCATTTTGATGATCGCGATACTGAAGCGCATAGCCAATCAGCGCATCTTTCGCCTGCGCCAACGCCGCTTCCGTCTTTTTCTGCCGCATTGCCGCGATCATCTCGGGCGAGAAACTGTTGACTAGGTAGGTCAGTCCGCCCATCACCAGCAGCACCAGGAAGATCAGCAGCGCTGCGCCACGCTGATTACGCTGCAAGCGCCGTCCCGCCAGCGCCGACTTTTGGTTACGGCCGCTGCGCTTGACTTCGGCGGGGGCGAAGTTGGCCTTCACCGAAAGCCGGGGTGGGTTATTGCGCACTCGCCGTCCCGCCAGCGCCGACTTTTACCGCTGTGGCGCGGGGCGATGCACGCGGATTTCGCCGCCCGCCAGCCCGCCGGCGGTTTCGCGCGTGGCGCGGTTGATGGTTTCGCCGACGGCCAGCTGGGCCGGGGTTTCTTCGCCGGTGATGAGGGTGGCGCGGCCGGGTTTGCCGGGGGCGGGCGCGACCGCGACGCCGGTGTCGCGGCTGGTTTCGGTTTGCGGCCGGTTGTTGACCCAGACCGTGGATTTTCCGGTGGAGCGCAGCACGACGCCGTCAAGGCGCATCGCGCCACCCTCCAGGCTGCGGGTTTCCTGGATGTTGAGCTGGCGCTGGCGTTCGAGGTTGGCGCGCCACTCGGGTGTCATGAAGAGGCGGCCGAGGGGCGGCAATGGCGGATCGGCCGCCAGTGCGGCTTGGGCGACAAGTCCGCTGGCGGCGCAGGCAAGAATCAGGCGTGCACTGTTCATGGTTTTACAGAAACTATGTTTTCTTCCAGCGTGATCCAGTCGATTTCGCAATGCGCCTTCAGGGTGGCGGTGGGGTGTTGCGGGTCCGTCATGCTCCGTTCGATCTTGCAGTTTTTTACGCTGATCAGGGCAGGCACCCGTGCCGACAGATCTTTGATGAGGCCGAGCAGGTCATTTTCGTGCAACAGGGGCAGGTCCAGTTTCATCGGGCTGACGAGAAAATTGTGGCCGCCGGTCGCCGGCATTTTTTCGTCCGCTTTTGCGTCCAGATGCCGTTGCGGGGCGATTTCGTAGTTGAGGTCGAGCAGCCGGCGCGATTCCTTGATCTGGCGCAGGGTTTCGACCCACTCCAGGCGCTTTTCCGGTGTCGTGCGGCCCTGCCGGACCAGTTCCTGGTAGGTGTTGATCTTGGCGCGGATCTTGCGCTCGTCGTCGTGGACGCGGTCGAGCTTGATGCGGGTTTCGGCCTGACGGGCCAGGGCTTGTTTATGCGCCGCCTCGACCTGGCGGCCGAAATGATTGGCGGCGGCCAGCACCGTCGCCGCCAGCAGTAGCGCAACCGCCAGCAGCGCGAGGCTCCAGCGCAGGGCGGCCAGATTGATGACAGAGCGCGGGTCGGGGCTATTCACGAGCGATCCCCTGAAGTTTGCGCGTCACCCGAAATGAAAATTTTGGCGCTTCCAGTGTGCGTTTGCCATCGCTGCTTTTGAGGGTCTGACCGGACTGGGTGTCCACCGGTTGCTGCAACAGGGTGACCAGGGTATCGGGCGTCGCGCCGAGGTGTAGTGCGAAATCGGCCACCCGGGTGAGTTGGCCGCGCTGGTCGCCCGCCATCCGTGGCGGCAGACGGGCCTCGACAATGGCCTGGGCATAGGGGCCCAAGGTACCCATGGGCAGCGTCGCCGGAGGCGCGCCGTTGCCCCCTGTTCTGGGCGCGGGGGCGAGTTGTTCGACGATGCTCCACTCGATGCGTTCGATGGCGATGTCCGGGAAAGCGTCGAGCGACTGGCTGAGTTGTACCAAGAGCGGCGCGGGGCCGGGGGAGCGCTGCAGTACCGCTTCATAGCGATTGACCAGCGCGAGCAGATTTTCGGTGGAGAGCGGAATTTTCGGCAGCGCCAGCAGTGTCGTGTCGTAGCGCTGCTGGTCGATGCGGGTTTGCTGTTCGATCTGGTCGATGGCATCGCGCGCCTGCAGCATGTCCAGCCCCTGTTTGCCCGCAAACAGCAAGGCGCCGGCCAGAATCAGGCCGCTGGCGCCCTTCAGGGCGAGGCGAATCTGCCAGAGGCGATAAAACTGCCGGTAGGCAGGGGGCGCAAACTGGCCGGCGGGCGGCTTTCTGGCCAGCAGGTGGCAGAACAACATTTCCGCGCGCGAATCGGGGAGTGGCGAACGCAGTCCGGCGCGCGCCGCTTCCTGCAGCAGATCGATGAAGTCGAACTGCAGTTCGGTCGTGTCGCGACAGCGCGCCCGCATCGCGGCGACCTGGGCCGGGTGCGCCAGGATGCGTATCGCCAGCGGCTGGCCGCGTTCGATGAGGCGCTGGCCGAGCAGATAATGGTGCATCTTGGCCGCTTCCAGCAAGGTGGCGCCGGCCGCTTCTTCGAGTGTGCCGGTGGCGAGCGAGGTCAGCCGCGAAAAACGCAGTTGGCCAGCGACAAAAAAGGTCTGGCGCAAGCCGCCGCGCGTCAGGGTGACGATCAATAGCTGCTGTGGCGCAGCCTTCGTCATGAGCGCCGCCTTCGGCAACAGATTGACGAGGGTCTGCGCCACCGAATACACGCCCGCGAACGCGACCCCGGCCGCATCGAGCACGGCCAGCCAAGGCTCGAAATGCTGCGGACGGGTCAGCGCCATCAGCAGCAGGCGCTCGTCGCGGCGTCCTTCCTTCAGGCGTCCCTGCGCAAGCGCCATGGCGAGGGGGGTGCCATAGAAATACTGCGCAAGTTTGCGTTTGACGAGGGCGGCACGATCGCTGCCCGAGCTCTTCGGGATGGTTTCGAGATTGAATCCCTCTTCGGCGACATCGGCCAGGAGCATGAACACGCCGTCGCGATGGCGTGCGAGGTATGCGCCAAAAGCCTCCAGGCCTGCCGCGTCGGCGGCGAAGCTTTCCTCGGCCAGCAGCGCCTTGCCGCTGATCGGGTAGGCGGTCAGGTGGCTGGCATCGAGGAAAAGGATGTGGC
Organism: Rhodocyclaceae bacterium; assembly: GCA_030682595.1. Lineage (GTDB taxonomy): Bacteria > Pseudomonadota > Gammaproteobacteria > Burkholderiales > Rhodocyclaceae > Sulfuricystis. Next base: position 3,675 of record JAUXNZ010000128.1, read on the forward strand.
GCTTGATCATCAGAATTTCAGTTTGGTGATGGTGTCGTAAATCGGGCCGAGTACCGAGAGCATCACCCAGCCGAGGATGATGCCGACCACGATGGTCATGGCGGGCTCGATCATCGCCTGCACGCGGGCGATTGATTCGCGGACGTCGCGGTTGTAGAAATAGCTCACGTTGGCGAGCGCCGTGTCGAGCGAGCCGGTATTTTCCCCGACCTTGAGCATGCGGATCACCAGTGGCGGAAACAGGCCGACATTCTGGAAGGCGACGGTGACGTTCTGGCCTTCGCCGATCATTTCTTCGACGCGTTGCAGGCCTTCCTTGATGACGACGTTGCCGACAATGTCCTGCGTGGTGCGGATCGAATCGAGAATTGAAATTCCCGACGCATACATCATGGCGAACACGCCGGCGAAGCGCGACAGAATGATCTTGGTGAGGATCTCGCCGAGCCACGGGAATGACAGTTTGGCGGCATCGAAGCGGTAGCGGGCGCGCGGGTTGGTTTTCACGGCGACCGCGATGGCGCTGGCAACGACGATGGGCAGGCCGATGGCGATGTACCAGTAATTGACGAAGAAATTCGATGTGGCGATCAGTATCTGGGTATGCAGCGGCAGCTCCTGCCCCATGTTCTTGATGAAGCCGACCATCTTGGGGACGAGATAGAGCATCATGAACAGGGTGACCAGAATCACCACCGTGCCCATGAAGGCCGGGTACATGACGAGCTTCTTGGTCTGCGCGGCCAGTTCGTCCTGCCATTTGAGCGTTTCGCCGAGGTTTTTCAGCACTTCGGTGAGCTTCCCGGTTTCTTCGCCGGCCCGGATGAGGCTGATGAACACGCCATCAAACACCTGGGGGTGTTCGTCCATCGCCTGGGACAGCGTCTTGCCGCCTTCGACGCTCTCGATCAGGCCGGCCAGCACTTCGCGGAAGCGCGGATTGTCGAGGCTGTCGCGCAAGTCGGTGAGACTTTCGATGATCGGCACGCCG
>JAUXNZ010000131.1 GCA_030682595.1 Rhodocyclaceae bacterium
GAGGAAAAAAGCACCGCCAGCGCCGAGCCGGCAGTCGTGCCGGAGCGCACCGACACGCCGCGCGCGTCGGCGCCGACTGAGAAGCCACTCAAGGCGGCCAAGCCCGTAACGCCCCCGGCGACTGCCCGTGCCGCCGCGGTCAAGCCCACGCCGCCGGCCGCAGCCCCGCAAAAGCCCGACGCCCAGCGCGAAATCGCCCGCAGCATGCCGGAACGCGCCACACCGGCAAGTGCGCCCGCTTCTCGACCCTTGACGCAGGCGGCCGATACGACGCAGCGCTATCTGGTGCAGGTCGGTGTGTTCAGCAACCATGTCAATGCCGAGGAACTGGTGGCCCGCCTGCAGCAGGCCGGCATCCCGGCGCAGATCGAATCGCGCGTGCAGGTCGGCCCCTTCGCATCCCGTGCGGAGGCGGATGCCGCCCGCGCCAAACTGAAATCACTGGGCATGGCCGACGGCCTGCTGGTGAGGAGATAACTTTCATGGTCACCAAGCCCTCCCCCGTGCCATGGAATCCGTTAAAAGCAGTAAAAACGCCCCCCACCCCCAGCCCCCGCCCCGAGGCGGGGGTCAATGTTTGTTCGCTGCGCTCAAGGGGTCACTCGACATCAAATTTCATATTTCACGTTAATCAACCATGAACATCGACACCCCCCACGCTGCCACCATCGACGCGGCCACGCTTGCCATCCAACCCGACCGGATCATTGAATTTCCCGCTGGACTGGCCGGTTTTGAGGCCTGTCGCCGTTACACCCTGTTCCATCCGGAAACAGCGGGCGGTGCCCTGCCGCGCTATTTCATCCTGCAATCGCTCGACGACCCGGCACTGGCCTTCAACATCGCCGACCCCGCCCTGTTCGGTTTCAGCTACGAGATAAAGCTGTCGGATGCGGAGTCTGCCGCACTCGATCTTGCCGACCCATCCGAGGCCGCCGTGGTGGTGATTCTCGCCAAGGACGCCCCGGCCGGCGGCGCGGGAGCTTTGCGCGCCAATCTTCAGGCGCCGCTGGTGCTCAACGTGCGGGCGCGTCGCGGCATCCAGCATGTTTTCGCCCGTCTCAACTATCACGTCACGGAGTAGGCCATGCGCCAGATCATCAGTACCCCCGACGCCCCGGCCGCCATTGGCACTTACTCGCAGGCCGTGCGTTGTGGCGACACTATTTACCTGTCCGGCCAGATTGGCCTCGACCCGGCCAGCATGCAGATGGTGGCAGGCATCGACGCCCAAATCGTGCGGGTCTTCGACAATCTCCAGGCTGTCGCCGCGGCCGCCGGGACGACGCTCGATGCCGCTGCCAAGCTCAACATCTACCTCGTCGACCTGGCCAATTTCGCCAAGGTGAATGAGGTGATGGCGCGCTACTTCAAGGAACCCTATCCGGCACGCGCCGCCGTCGGCGTCAAGGAATTGCCGCGCGGCGCCCTGGTTGAAGCTGACGCCGTTCTCGTGATTGACTGACAAGACCTCACGAGAAACACGCCGGGCCGCCCCAAGTGTTTCTCGGCCCCCTGGGGGGGGGGCTCCGCACAGCGGAGGCTTCGGGGGGGGCTTGATTCCGGGAGCGACGCCGCTTGTCGCGGACAAGCTCAGGAAACTCGGTTTGCAAACGCAGACCGATCTTGTCCTGCACCTGCCGCTGCGTTTTGAGGATGAAACCCGCATCACCTTGATCTCTGCCGCCGTGCCCGACGCGGCGGCGCAATTCGATGTCACGGTGATCTCCAGCGAAATTGTCTATCGTCCGCGTCGGCAGTTGATTTGTCGCGTTGAAGATGCTTGCGGCGAGCACGGGAAACACGCCGGGCCGCCCCAAGTGTTTCCCGGCCCCTCGGGGGGAGGACGCCGTGAAACAGCGTCTTCGGGGGGGGACTTGATTTTGCGTTTCCTGAATTTCTATCCCAGTCAACAGAAAGTATTGCAGCCCGGGGCGCGGCTCCGGGTGTTTGGCGAGGTGCGCGGTGGCTTCTGGGGCACCGAAATGATTCACCCGCGCTATCAATTGCTGCGCGGTGATGAGGTGCTGCCGACCACGCTGACACCGGTTTATCCGACCACGGCCGGGCTGGGACAGGCGACGTTGCGGCGCTTGATCGGGCGGGCATTGCAGGAAGTCGATCTGGGCGAAACCTTGCCAGACCCTGTCATCAAGCGCTTGCAGCTGGCCGATTTGGCCGCGAGCGTGCGCTTACTGCACGTCACCCCGCGAGAAACCGCGCAACCCGCGGCCCGGCAGCGCATCGCCTTTGACGAACTGCTGGCGCAGCAGATTTCCTTGCGTCAGGCTTACGCCGCCCGCCGCATGCACCAGGCGCCGCGCCTGGCGGGCGACGGTACGCTGACCGGCCGCCTGCTGGCCGCCCTGCCGTTCCGTTTGACGGATGCGCAAGCGCGGGTCTGGCAGGAAATCTCCCGCGATCTGGCCGAGCCCCACCCGATGCAGCGTCTCCTGCAAGGCGATGTCGGCAGCGGCAAGACCGTGGTCGCGGCGCTGGCGATGTTGCAGGCGGTCGAGGCCGGCCATCAGGCAGCATTGATGGCGCCGACCGAAATCCTTGCCGAACAGCATTATCGAAAACTCGCCGCTTGGCTGACGCCGCTGGGGATCGAGGTCGCCTGGCTGTCTGGCAGCCAGAAGAAACGCGACAAGGCGGTAGTGCTCGCAAAAGTCGGCGCTGGCGAGACGGCGTTGCTGGTGGGAACCCATGCACTGATCGAAGAAAACGTCGAATTCGCGCGGCTCGGTCTGGCCATTGTCGACGAGCAGCACCGCTTCGGCGTGCGCCAGCGCCTGGCGCTCAAGCAAAAAGGACTGCACAGCCACCAGCTCGCCATGTCGGCCACGCCGATCCCGCGCACGCTGGCGATGAGCGTCTATGCCGATCTTGATGTCTCGGTGATCGACGCATTGCCGCCCGGGCGTACGCCCGTCGTCACCAAGCTGGTCAGCGCCGCGCGGCGTCACGAAATAGTCGCGCGCGTGCGCGAGCTGTGTCGCTCGGGCCGACAGGTCTACTGGGTCTGCCCGCTGATCGAGGAATCCGAGGCGCTGCAACTAAAAACGGCGGAAGAAACCTACGCGCATTTGGCGGCGGAACTGCCTGAGTTGCGCATTGGCCTGGTGCATGGCCGGCTCAAGTCCGCCGCAAAAGCGGCCGTGATGACGGCCTTCGTGAAGAATGAAATCCAGTTGCTGGTGGCGACGACGGTGATCGAAGTCGGTGTCGACGTGCCGAATGCGAGCCTGATGGTGATCGAGCACGCCGAGCGTTTTGGCCTGGCGCAGCTGCATCAATTGCGCGGCCGCGTCGGGCGCGGGGCGGCGCCGGAGTTACAGGGTGCCTGCATCCTGCTCTATGAAACACCCCTGTCGGCAACCGCCCGCGCGCGGCTCAAGATCATCTACGAGAGCAGCGACGGTTTCGAGATTGCCCGGCAGGATCTGCATTTGCGCGGCCCCGGCGAATTCATCGGCAGCCGCCAAAGCGGTCTGCCGCTGTTGCGCTTTGCCGATCTCGAAGACACCGCGCTGGTCGAAGCCGCCCGCGCGGCGGCCGAAGAAATGCTGGCCAAATGGCCGGAGCATGCCGAACGGCATCTGGCGCGCTGGCTGGGGGGGCGGGCGGAACTGTTGAAAGCCTAAGCCTCGAAAAAGCAGTAGCGGTTGCGTCCGGCAGCTTTCGCCCGATACATGGCGGCGTCGGCATTTTGCATCAGATCATCGACGTCGTCCGCGCCGCCTGCCGGGTGCACCGCGATGCCGATGCTCGTGGTGATGGTCAGTTCCTGGCCGGCGACCAAAGCGGGTGCGGCGCAGGCGGCGATGATTTTTTCCGCGACCAGCACTGCGTCTTCATCGTGGGCGATCTCGTCCAGCACGATGACAAATTCGTCGCCACTGGGGCGTGCGACGGTGTCGCCTTCGCGTACGCAGGCGGTCAGTCGCCCGGCGATCTGCTTGAGCAGTGCGTCGCCCGCGGCATGTCCCAGGGTATCGTTGATCTGCTTGAAGCGGTCGAGGTCGAGGAACATCACCGCCATCGCGCGCTGATGGCGGCGGGCCTGGGCCAGCGCATGATTGAGCCGGTCGAGGAGCAGGCGACGGTTGGGCAGGCCGGTCAGCGAATCGCGATAGGCGAGCTCGCGGATTTCGGCGGTTTTCGCATCGACCAGGGCATTCAGCCGGTGGGTCAGGCGATGATTGGCAAGGAGTCGCCCCAGCGACTGGCAAAACAACAGCGCCAGCCGCTCGTGCCACATGTTGAAGAAGTCGGACTCTGGATGATAGACGTTGAGTACGCCCAGTACCTCTGCCTCGCAAGTAATCGGCACGCACAGCAGCGCGCCCTCCGCGCCCAGGCAATTCTGCCGGATGCCTGCCTCGGGCTGGCAGGACGAGAGATGAATCAGTGTGCCGCTCTGGCTGGCTTGTCCCATGATTTCACCGCCACACCGGGATGGCTGGAAATTGGCTGCCGCCACGGCGTTTGCGCCGGTGACGTTCCGCAACATTTCATCCCAGTCGAGGCCGGCGGCGTAGTGCAGCTTGGCTGCCGGGTCGGTCAGAAAGATCGAGCAGCGTTCCATGTCCTGGTTATTCATCAGGGCACCGAGCGCCCGCTTGAGCAGTGTTGCCTCGTCCATGGCGTGGATGGAGAGCTGCGCCAGTTCGGCCAGCGCCGACAGCGAATCAAGCAGGTTGATGATATGCCGGTTGAATTCCAGCGAGAGCTCGGCAAGTTGCTTTTCGGTCATGGTTTCAGGGCGCAACGAAGGCCGCCGCGATGGCGCGGATACGGTCGAGCTGGTCGCGCATGTCCTGCCAGACGCCT
>JAUXNZ010000132.1 GCA_030682595.1 Rhodocyclaceae bacterium
TATTTCCCCCAAGCCAGCCTGGAGGCAGAAAGTGCTGAAGGTCTGACAGCTTTTCTGGCCCAGCACTATGTCGACCAGCCTGTGCCGCCCCGCCTGATTCTTGATCCGTGGCCGCTGGATGATCTGCCTGAAAGCTTGCACGGTAGCCCGCCGAAGAATGAAATGGAGCGCGCCTGGCTGGAAATGGCGCTGCACAATGCGCGGCTCGCCGTCATGGCGCGGCGTCAGGCCAAGAGCCACGCGAGCGGGCGACTGGAGGCTTTGCGCGCGGCACTCGACCTGCCCGATCGCATTACGCGGATCGAATGCTTCGATATCAGCCACACCATGGGCGAGGGCACGGTGGCATCCTGCGTGGTTTGCGTCGATGGGGCGATGAAGAAGGGTGATTACCGGCGTTTCAACATCGCCGGCATTCAGCCGGGCGATGACTATGCCGCGCTGCGCCAGGCGCTGACGCGGCGCTATGAGAAAGTCGCAATAAACGGTAATGAGGGCGAGACGGCGGCGCCCGACCTGGTGCTGATCGATGGCGGCAAGGGGCAGCACGGCGTGGCGCGCGCGGTGTTTGCCGAATTGGGGCTCGACTATCTGGCCAGCGTCGGCGTGGCCAAGGGCGAAGCGCGCCGGCCCGGGCTCGAAACACTCTTTCTGCATAACCGTGCCGAGCCGCTACAATTGGCCATGGATAATGCCGGCTTTCACCTGATACAGGAAATACGCGACGAGGCGCACCGTTTCGCCATCGTCGGCCACCGCGCGCGGCGCGCCAAGCCGCGCGGGCGTTCGGCGCTGGAAGACGTGGCGGGCATCGGCCCGGCGCGGCGCAGAAAGCTGCTGGCGCAATTTGGCGGGCTGGATGGGGTCCGTGCGGCGACGGTCGAGGATCTTTGCCGTGTCGATGGCATCAGTCGCGCGCTGGCGGAGAGAATCCACAAGGCACTGCGCTGATGCCTCTCAACATTCCCAACGTTCTCACCTGGATGCGCATCCTGCTGATTCCGCTGGTGATCGGCGTGTTTTATGCGCCCCTGTCTGTCTATGAACAAAACCTGATCGCCACCAGCGCATTCATCGTGGCGGCAGTCACCGACTGGTTCGACGGCTGGCTGGCCAGGAAGCTGGGCCAGACCTCGGCCTTCGGTGCTTTCCTCGATCCGGTGGCCGACAAGCTGATGGTGGCCGCCGCTGTCGTGATGCTGGTCGAGCTGGGCCGGGCCGATGCCGTGGTCGCCTTCATCATCGTCGGCCGCGAAATAGCCATTTCCGCGCTGCGGGAGTGGATGGCGAAGATTGGTGCGGCGCGGAGCGTGGCGGTTTCGTTCATCGGCAAGTTGAAAACGACGGCGCAGATGATCGCCATACCGTTTTTGCTTTATCACGACTCGCTCGGCCCGGTGCCGGTCGCTTACCTGGGCTACTGGCTGCTCTGGCTGGCGGCTTTGCTGACGGTCTGGTCGATGGGTTATTACCTCAGCAAAGCCTGGCCGGAAATTCGCCGCAAGGGCTTCTAAGGTATCATTCGAATTTCCCGCTCCGGCCTTGTCATGACCAAATATGTCTTCGTCACGGGGGGTGTCGTGTCCAGTCTGGGCAAGGGCATCGCCGCCGCCAGTTTGGGTGCCATTCTTGAATCGCGTGGCATCAAGGTTACCCACCTCAAGCTCGATCCCTACATCAACGTCGATCCGGGCACCATGTCGCCGTTCCAGCACGGCGAGGTGTTCGTCACCGAGGACGGCGCCGAGACCGATCTTGATCTGGGCCACTATGAGCGCTTCACCAGCGCCAAGATGGGCAAGCGCAACAACTTCACCACCGGCCAAATCTACGAGTCGGTGATCAAAAAGGAGCGCCGCGGCGAATATCTCGGCAAGACCGTCCAGGTCATCCCGCACATCACCGACGAGATCAAGCTGTACATCAAGCGTGGCGCGGAAGGCGCCGACGTGGCCATCGTCGAAATCGGCGGCACGGTCGGCGACATCGAGTCGCTGCCCTTTCTCGAAGCGATTCGCCAGATGGGCTTCGTCGAAGGCAAGAGCAACGCCTGTTACATCCACCTCACGCTCTTGCCCTACATCCCGACCGCCGGCGAGCTGAAAACCAAGCCCACGCAGCACTCGGTCAAGGAACTGCGCGAGATCGGCATCCAGCCGGATATCCTGCTCTGCCGCGCCGATCGGCCGATTCCCGACGAGGAACGCCGCAAGATTGCGCTGTTCACCAACGTGCAGCCCGAGGCGGTGATCGCCGCGCTCGATGCTGACTCGATCTACAAGATTCCGCTCATGCTGCATGACCAGATGCTCGACGAGCTGGTCTGTCACAAGCTCAATATCCTGGCCAAGGCGGCCAATCTGTCCGCGTGGAACAAGCTGGTCGAGGCGCTCGAACATCCCAGGCATGAGGTCAATATCGCCTTTGTCGGCAAATACGTCGATCTCACGGAATCCTACAAGTCGCTCACCGAGGCGCTGGTGCATGCCGGCATGCACACCTGCAGCAAGGTGAAGATTCATTATCTCGATTCCGAGGAAATCGAAACCCAGGGTCCGCAAGCTTTGGCCGCGATGGATGCCGTCCTCGTCCCCGGCGGCTTCGGCCGGCGCGGCACCGAGGGCAAGATCGCGGCGATTCGCTACGCGCGCGAAAACCAGCTGCCTTACCTGGGCATCTGTCTCGGCATGCAACTGGCTACCATCGAATTCGCGCGTCATGTGGCCGAACTGCCGGGCGCCAACAGCACCGAGTTCGATGCGGAAACCCCCCATCCCGTCGTGGCGCTGATCGCGGAATGGCTGGATCGCGAAGGCCGCATTGAAAAACGCGACGTCAATTCGGACCTCGGCGGCTCGATGCGCCTCGGCGCGCAGCGTTGTCCGGTGCTGCCCGGCACGCTGGCGGCGACGATTTACGGCAAGGAAGTGAATGAGCGCCACCGCCATCGTTACGAGGTCAACAACGCCTATGTGCCCAGGCTCGAAGCTGCGGGCCTCATCATCAGCGCTCGCACGCCGACCGAGAACCTGCCCGAGATGATGGAGTTGCCGCACAGCGTGCATCCGTGGTTCGTCGGCGTGCAGTTCCACCCGGAATTCACCTCGAATCCGCGCACCGGCCATCCGCTGTTCATCGCCTTTGTCAAGGCGGCGTTGGCGCATCGCGGAGAAAAACAATGAAACTTTGCGGTTTCGATATCGGCCTCGACAGACCGTTCTTCTTGATTGCCGGCCCCTGTGTCGCCGAATCCGAGCAGCTGTGCCTCGACATTGCCGGCCGCATGAAGGAAATTACCGGCAAGCTGAATATTCCCTATATCTTCAAGGCGTCTTACGACAAGGCGAACCGCAGTTCATCGCAGTCGTTTCGCGGGCTGGGCATGGACGAGGGCTTGCGCATCCTTGCCGCGGTGAAAAAACAGATCGGCGTACCGGTCATTACCGACGTGCATGCCGAGGACGAGATCGCCGCTGTTGCTGCTGTTGTCGATGTGTTGCAGACGCCGGCCTTTTTGTGTCGGCAAACCGACTTCATCCAGGCTTGTGCCGCGTCGGGCAAGCCGGTGAATATCAAGAAGGGCCAATTCCTCGCGCCGGGCGACATGCAGCAGGTGGTCGCCAAGGCAAAGCAAGCCAATGGTGGTGCCGATACGATCATGGTCTGCGAGCGTGGCGCCTCCTTCGGTTACAACAATCTGGTCTCGGACATGCGTTCCCTGGCCATCATGCGCGAGACGGGCTGCCCGGTCGTGTTCGATGCGACGCATTCGGTGCAGTTGCCGGGCGGGCAGGGTACCTGTTCCGGCGGGCAGCGGGAATTCGTGCCGGTGCTGGCCCGCGCGGCGGTGGCGGTGGGCGTGGCCGGACTGTTCATGGAAACGCATCCCGATCCCGCCAAGGCACTGTCCGACGGCCCGAATGCCTGGCCATTGCAGCAGATGGAAAGACTTCTCGAAACCCTGCTGGAAATCGATGCCGTCATCAAACGGCAAGGTTTCTCGCACGGAATGTAAAGCTGACTGAACTGAAAGGAATTCCCAATGAGTGCCATTGTTGATGTCATCGCCCGCGAAATTCTTGATTCACGCGGCAACCCCACCGTCGAAGCCGACGTCCTGCTCGAATCCGGTGTGATGGGCCGCGCCGCCGTGCCCTCCGGTGCCTCGACCGGTTCGCGCGAAGCCATCGAACTGCGCGACGGCGACAAGGATCGCTATCTGGGCAAGGGCGTGCTGCGCGCCGTCGAAAATGTGAACACCGAGATTTCCGAGGCCATCATCGGGCTCGATGCCGAGGAGCAGGCCTTTATCGATAAGGCGCTGATCGAACTCGACGAGACCGACAACAAGTCGCGGCTCGGCGCCAACGCCATGCTGGCTGTGTCGATGGCGGTGGCCAAGGCGGCCGCCGAAGAGGTCGGCCTGCCGCTCTATCGCTACTTCGGCGGTTCCGGGCCGATGTGCATGCCGGTGCCGATGATGAACGTCATCAACGGTGGCGCCCACGCCAACAACAACCTCGACATCCAGGAATTCATGATCCTGCCGGTCGGCGCGGGCAGCTTCCGCGAGGCGCTGCGTTGTGGCGCCGAGGTGTTCCATAACCTCAAGAAACTCATCGACAAGAAGGGCTACCCGACCACGGTGGGCGACGAAGGCGGCTTTGCGCCCAACGTCGCCGGCAATGACGAAGCCATCGAACTGATCCTCAAGGCCATCGAGACGGCTGGCTATACGCCGGGCCAGGACGTGGTGCTGGGGCTGGACTGCGCCAGCTCGGAATTCTTCAAGAATGGCAAGTACATGTTGAGTTCGGAAAAGCTGGAACTCGACTCGGTTGGCTTTGCCGACTATTTGGCGACGCTGGCCGACAAATATCCGATCATCAGCATCGAGGACGGCATGGCCGAAGGCGACTGGGACGGCTGGATCAACCTCACCAACAAGCTCGGCAAGAAAATCCAGATCGTCGGCGACGACCTGTTCGTCACCAACCCGAAGATTTTGAAGGAAGGCATCCAGAGGGGCGCGGCCAACTCGATCCTCATCAAGGTCAACCAGATCGGCACGCTGACCGAAACCTTCGCCGCCGTCGAAATGGCCAAGCGCGCCGGCTGGACCTGCGTGATCTCGCATCGCTCGGGCGAGACCGAAGACGCGACCATCGCCGACATCGCCGTCGGCCTGAATGCCGGCCAGATCAAGACCGGCTCGCTGAGTCGTTCCGATCGCATCGCCAAATACAACCAGTTGCTGCGCATCGAAGAAGATCTGGGTGACACGGTTACCTATCCTGGTCTCGACACTTTTTACAATCTCCGCAAATAAATCCGCACCATGAAGTGGCCGACCTGGGTGCTGGTCGTCCTGCTGATCCTGCTGCAATATCCATTGTGGTTCGGCAAGGGCGGCTGGCTCCGGGTGCAGGAGATGGAGCGGCAGCTTACTGCCCAGCGTGAAGTGAATCAGACACTGGAAGCGCGCAACGCCGCGCATGAAGCCGAGGTGCGCGACCTCAAGACAGGCTACGAAGCCATCGAAGAGCGTGCGCGCTACGAGTTGGGCTTGGTGAAAGAGGGAGAGATCTTCGTGCAGACGCCGCAAAAGCGGCCGTAGCATTCCTTACGCCGTCCCGCCAACGCCGACTTTTCTAGTCCGGCAGTTCGATCTGCCCGCTGACATTCACCGTGACGTTCGACTCGCCGGCCTCGACAGGCATCGGCGCGGCTTCCGCGGTCATCATGGTGGCGCGGGCCATGGGGTGGGGCTGCGGGAAATGGCTGCTGCCATTCACGCTCATCTGGCGGATGCGGTAGGGTTTCTTCATCGACCCGGCGATGCGTTCGGCCTTGGTTTTGAAGGCCTCGATGGCCTCGAGGGTGGCATCGTCCTCGGCCTTGCGGCGGGTTTCCGGCGCGGGTGTGAAGTTGATGTTGCCGATGGCCAGCGTGCCGCCCTGCAACTTGCCGACGGCTGTTGACAGGGCCGCGGGATCGCGGCTTTCGAGCAGGATCTCGGAGCGCATGCGCCAGCTTTCGATGGTGCGACCGCTCTTGCCGTAGATCGGCCAACTGTGCGTGCCGCCGCTCTTCACCGTGATGCCCGGCTGGGCCTTGGCGGCAGCGAGACCGTCGGCGATGACGGCCTTGAGCTTGTGCGCCACTGCGGCGGGATCGGTACCGGTCATCTCGGCAAAGGCCATGGCGCGGCCGAGGTCGTTGGGGACGCTTCTTTGCACATCGACCCGGAAATCGACGAGTGTGCCGATGGGCTTTGCTGCCGATTCGGCGGC
>JAUXNZ010000137.1 GCA_030682595.1 Rhodocyclaceae bacterium
GGCGGCACGGTGGTCATCGGCGTACCGCTGATGCCCTTCCGCTGCCCGCCCGGACCCTATGAGCGCGCCAGCCTGATCGCCAGCTATCTCAAGAAGCACAAGCCGAAATCCAAGTTGATCATGCTCGACGCCAACCCTGGCGTGGTCTCCAAGAAAGGCCTGTTCACCAAAGCCTGGGACATGTATTACAAGGACATCTTCCAGTACATCGGCGGCCAGGTCACCAAGGTCGACACCAAGGCCAAGATCGTCGTCGCCGACAACTTCGACGACTACGAGGTCGCGGTAGCCAACGTGATTCCGCCCCAGCGCGCCGGCAACATTGCCGTTGCCGCAGGGCTCACGGACGACAAGAAGCGCTGGTGCCCGGTCGATGCGATCTCCTTCGAGTCGACCATCCACAAGGACATCCACGTCCTCGGCGATGCGACACTGCTGCCTTCCGACGGCGGGGCGATGCCGAAGTCGGGCTATTCGGCCAACTCGCAAGCCAAGGTCTGTGCGATCAACATCGTGGCGCTGATGAACGGCAAGCCGACCACCGAACTGTCGGCGATCAATGCCTGCTACAGCGCAGTCAGCGAAACCGAATCGGTCAGCGTTTCGCATGTCTTCAAGGTGGTGAACGGCAAGATCAAGATCACCGCCTCGGCGGTATCCCCGGCTGACTTCTCGATAGCCAAGATCGAAAAGGCCTATGGCGAAAGCTGGCTGAAAAACGTGTTGACCGAGATGTCGACCTGATGCAGGTCTGTCGGTAACCAAAAAAATCCCGCTACGGCGGGATTTTTTTCGGGCTTTATTTTCAGCCGTGTCCTCAGTTGCGTCCGCTACTGCCGAAACCACCAGCCCCGCGCTCGCTTTCCTCGAAGCGTTCAACCACGTTGAAGGCGACCTGCAACACGGGCACCACCACCAGTTGCGCGATGCGGTCGAGGGGATTGAGCAGGAACACCTCGTGGCCGCGATTCCACAGCGAGACAAAGATTTCGCCCTGGTAGTCCGAGTCGATCAACCCGACCAGGTTACCGAGCACGATGCCATGCTTGTGCCCAAGTCCCGAGCGCGGCAGGATCATCGCCGCAAGACCGGGGTCGGCGAGGTGAATGGCAATCCCCGCCGGGATCAGCATCGACTCACCCGGATGCACGCGCACCGGCGCCTCGATGCAGGCGCGCAGATCCATGCCAGCGGCGCCGGGCGAAGCGTAATGGGGCGCCGCCGCGCCTTGATTGTCGCGCAGCCGCCGATCCAGAATACGTACGTCAATTTTATTCATTTAACATCTCCGCGATATGGCGCACGATGGCGCGGGCAATGGTGAGCTTGTCGCCGGCCGGGAGCGGGTGCGCACCCGCCGCGTCGAACAGCGTGACGATATTGGCATCGCCGCCCAGGCCGTCCTGGACGAGGTTGCCCACCACCAGCGGCAGATTTTTCGCGCGCCGCTTACCCTCGGCGTATTCCGCCAAATTTTGACTTTCGGCGGCAAAACCGACGCAAAACGGCGCATCGGGACGTGCCGCCACCTCGGCCAGAATGTCGGGGTTGGCGACCAGTTCCAGCGTCAGCGTCTGCGCGCCCTTCTTGATCTTGTGTGCCGCGGGCGCCGCTGGCCGGTAATCGGCCACTGCCGCCACGGCGATGAAAATATCCGTGGGCAACTGCGCGCTGACCGCATCGCGCATGGCCAGCGCGCCCGCTACATCGATGCGCGTCACGCCCGCTGGCGTTGGCAAGGTGGTCGGGCCACAGATCGCCGTCACGCCAGCGCCGACTTCTGCGCAGGCCTGCGCCAACGCGAAACCCATTCGGCCGGAGCTGCTATTGGTCAGGCCGCGCACCGGATCAAGCGCCTCGAAGGTCGGCCCGACCGTCAGCAATACGCGTTTGCCGGCCAGCAGTTTCGGCTGGAACGAGGCGATCAAGGCGTCAAAGATCTCAGTGGGTTCGAGCATGCGTCCCGCGCCCACTTCACCACAGGCCTGTGCCCCGCTGGCCGGGCCCAATACGCTCACGCCATCGGCGCGCAACTGCGCCATGTTGCGCACCGTCGCCGGGTGCTCCCACATCTGGCGGTTCATCGCCGGAGCGACCACGAGTGGACAGTCGCGGGCCAGACATAGCGACGCCAACAGATCGTCAGCCAGGCCATGGCTCAGTTTGGCAATGAAATCAGCCGTCGCCGGGGCAATGATCACGGCATCGGCGCCACGCGTAAGATCGATATGCGCCATGCCGCTACCGTGAAAGTCGCGCAGCGACTCACCACGCTCCTCTCGCCCCTTGCGGGGCAAAGGCGGGGTTTCGCGAAGCATGCTGCGCGCCGCCGCAGCCGACTGGCTATGCATAGCCAGTCGTGGGGCGCGGAGCGGGGGTTGGGGGAGAGGGGAGTCTTGCGGCGCATCCCACAGCGAGGTAAATACCGGCCGCCCGGTCAAGGCCTGAAACGTCAGCGGCGCGACGAAGCGGGTGGCCGCCGCCGTCATCACGACATCGACCCACGCCCCCGCCTTGCCGAGCAAGCGCGCCAGCTCGGCGGCTTTGTAAGCCGCCACGCCGCCGGTGATGCCCAGCACGA
>JAUXNZ010000175.1 GCA_030682595.1 Rhodocyclaceae bacterium
CCCGCAGGGCGGCATGGACGAGATAGGAGGTCATGATCTTGGTCAGCGACGCCGGCTCGACCTTCTGGCCGGGATTTTGTGCGGCGAGCACCTGGCCCGTGCCGTGATCGATCAACAACCAGGCGCGCGCGGCCAGGGCAGGGGGCGGCTCGTCGGCCTGGACGGTCAGAGTGAACAGGCTCAGCAGGGCGAACAAAAAAGGCAGGAAAGGCATGGGTTCGGAGACCGGGGGAGGATTATCGGAAATCAGAATTCTACTTTGACCAGTACGCTGGGCAGATCGAACGCCGTTTTCAGTTGTTCGGCGATGCGCCGGGCTTCGCTGATATCGGCCCAGGGGCCGAGTTGCAGGCGGTGGAGGTTGCCGGCGCTTCTGACCTGCAGCCGGTCGCCCAGATCGCCCAGGGTGCTGGCGAGTCGCGCCCGCAGCGCTTCGGCGTTGTCGCGGTTGCCGAAGGCGCCGAGTTGCAGATAGTGGCCGCCTTTTTCGACGATGTCCCGCAGCACATTGGCTGGCTCGGGCGGGGGGGCAACAGCCGCCACCTGGAGTGGGGCGGGCGGCGTGGACGACGCGGGCGGTGCGGATGCCGCAGGCGGTGCGGACGCACCGGCCAACACGCTTTCCACGATCACCGTGCCGCTGCCGCTCTCGACGATACCGAGCTTCCAGGCCGCCGCGTAGGAAAGATCGATCACCCGGTGGTGCAGGAAGGGGCCGCGGTCATTGACGCGCAGCACCACCGATTTGCCGGTTTCCGGACCGCCGTTTAGCCGGGTGACGCGCACGTAGGAAGGGATCGGCAACGTCGGGTGCGCGGC
The DNA here is from genome assembly GCA_030682595.1 of Rhodocyclaceae bacterium. Classification (GTDB taxonomy): domain Bacteria; phylum Pseudomonadota; class Gammaproteobacteria; order Burkholderiales; family Rhodocyclaceae; genus Sulfuricystis. Next base: position 820 of record JAUXNZ010000175.1, read on the forward strand.
CGTCATGGCGAACATGTCGTAGGGCTCGCCGCTCGAGGTTTTCTGGCCGTGGTAGCGCCGCCCGTACCAGCTGGCCACGCCCTGCTGGCGGAAGGACTGGTGCCGGGTCGCCGGCACATAGTCGCGCCCGAATACCACATAGGGGCGATTGGCGAAACGATGCAGGGGCTCGTCGCGCGGCACGGCATCGGCAAGCGCGGCCAGATCGACGGCGTCATTTTCGAGCGGGCCATCGTCAAGATAAAAGCCGCCGCCGCGTTTGGTCACGACCGGTTTCTTGTCCTGAAAAGTCGGCGCTGGCGGGACGGCGGCCGGCGGCGCACCCGTTCCTTCAACGACGGGTTTGGGCGGCTGACCACCGCAAGCAGCAAGCATCAATAGCGCAAGGAATGAAAGGCGGTTTCTCACTTTTGGACCAACATGCGGTTTTTGTGGATCGACATGAGTATCCCAACGCCCAGCATCAGCGTCACCAGCGCGGTGCCGCCGTAGCTGACGAAAGGCAGCGGCACCCCAACCACCGGCAGGATGCCGGACACCATGCCGATGTTGACGAAGGCATAGGTGAAGAAGATCAGCGTGATGGCGCCGGCTACCAGTCGCGCAAAGAGGTTCGCGGCATTGACGGCGATCGAGAGGCCGCGGCCGATCAGGAACGCGTAGAGCACGATCAGTGCCAGGTTGCCCAGGAGGCCGAGTTCCTCGGCGTAGACGGCAAAAATGAAGTCGGTGTGCCGCTCGGGGATAAATTCGAGCTGCGCTTGCGTGCCCTGGCCCCAGCCCTTGCCAAGGATGCCGCCGGAACCGATGGCGATGGTCGACTGGATGATGTGGAAGCCCTTGCCGAGCGGGTCCTTCTCGGGGTCGAGCAGCATCAGGATGCGTTGCCGCTGATAATCGTGCAGCATGTTCCAGGCGAAAGGCGCGGCGGCGGCGGCGGCGGCGCCCAGGCCGATGAGCACCTTCCACGGCAGGCCGGCCAGAAAGATGACGTAAAAGCCGGCGGCGAAGACCAGGATCGAGGTGCCCAGGTCGGGCTGTCTGACGATGAGTGCCACGGGAATCAGCAGGATGATCGTGGCGATGGCGTAATCCTTCAGCCGCAGCATGGCTTCGTGCTTTTGAAAATACCAGGCGAGCATCAGCGGCATGGCGATCTTCATGAGTTCCGATGGCTGGACTCGGATGAAACCAAGATCCAGCCAGCGGCGCGCGCCCTTCGAAATGTCGCCGAACAGGGCCACGCCGACCAGCAGCAGCACGCCAAAGACATACAGCGGCGGCGCCAGCGCCATCAGTCGCTGCGGCGGTATCTGGGCGACGATGCGCATCACGACGAGCGCCAGTGCGACATGGGCAAGCTGCGTCCCCATGCGCGCCGGCGAAGCGCTGGCCATGCTGAGCAGCGCGACCAGCAGCAGCAGTCCGACCAGACCCATCAGCGGGCCGTCGATGGGGGCGATAAATTTTCGCCATGCCTCGCGCAACATCATTCCTCCGCGGCATCGTCTGCCGGCGCCATGCCCTTCGGCAGCTTGCCGAGCAGGTAGTAGTCGAAGACCTGGCGGGCGATCGGCGCGGCGGCCTGGGCGCCAAAGCCGCCGTTCTCGACCAGTACCGCGAGGGCGATTTTCGGCTGCTCGGCCGGGGCATAGGCGATGTACAAGGAGTGGTCGCGCAGCTCCTGCTTCGTCCCGTGGCGCTTGTACTCCGCGCCCTTGAGGGAATACACCTGCGAGGTGCCGGTCTTGCCGGCGGAGACATAACCGGCGTCGGCAAAGGCGCGCGTGCCGGTGCCTTCGATGTTGACACCGACCAGCGCCCGCTTGATCACGTCGACGTTCGCCTGCTTCCACCCCAGCGATTTCAAGGGCTGCGGTTCGATCGGCGTTTGCGTTCCGGTCTTCGTGTCGGTGATGTGCTTGACCAGATGCGGGCGAAACATCACGCCGTCGTTGGCGATCGTGGCGATGGCCTGGGCCAGCTGGATCGGCGTGTAGGCGTTGTAGCCCTGGCCGATGCCGACGGAAATGGTCTCGCCGGCATACCACTTCTGTTGTTCGGGTTTCTTGAAGCGTTTTTTCTTCCAGGCCGTCGAGGGCAGCACGCCTTCCGATTCGCCCTCGATATCCACGCCGGTGCGTTGCCCCAGGCCGATGCTGCCCATGAAGGCGGCGATGTTGTCGATGCCCATGTCGTTGGCCAGCACGTAATAATAGGTGTTGCAGGACTGGACGATGGATTTGTACATATCGACCGTGCCATGGCCGCCCTTCTTGTCGTCGCGGAAGGTATGGTTGCCGAAGTTGAAATAGCCCGGGTCGAAGATGGCCTGCTCGGGCCGCCGCTTGCCGAGTTCCAGCGCCGCCAGCGCCATGAAGGGTTTGAAGGTCGAGCCGGGCGGATAGGCGCCGTTCAATGCGCGGTTGACCATCGGCTTTTCGGGCGAGTTGTTGAGTTCCCCCCAGTCCGCCAGGCTGATCCCGTCGACGAACTGGTTGGGGTCGTAGTTCGGCATTGACACCAGCGCCAGAATGCCGCCGGAAGAGGGCTCGATGGCGACCAGCGCGCCCTTGCGGTCGCCAAAGGCCTGTTCGACGATTTCCTGCAATTTGGCGTCGAGCGTCAGCGTCAGATTGTTGCCCGGAATCGGTGCGCTGCGCGCCAGCGTGCGCACCGGCCGGCCGCCGGCATCGACCTCGACCTTTTCGAAGCCGGTGATGCCGTGCAGATCGAACTCATAGTGCTGTTCGAGACCGGTCTTGCCGAAATAATCGGTACCGCGATAGTTGGCCTCGGCTCCCCGCCCTTCGATGCGCGCCTGGTCACGTTCGGTAACGCGGCCGATATAGCCCAGCACGTGGGAGGCGACGCCGCCGCGCGGATACTCCCGGAACAGCCGCGCCTTGATGTCGACCCCGGGGAAACGGAAGCGCCGCGCAATGAACTTCGCTACCTCGGCATCGGTCAGGCGGGTGCGGATCGGCAGCGACTCGAAGCGCTTGTTTTCCTCCATCAGTTTCTTGAAACGCCTGCGATCCTTGGGCTGGATGTCGATGAACTCGGTCAGGCCGTCAATGGTGGTTTCCAGGTCGGGAACCTGACTCGGCGTGATCTCCAGTGTGTAAGCGGAGTAATTGTGCGCCAGCACCTCGCCATTCCGGTCCACGATCAGGCCGCGGATGGGGGTGATCGGCACCAGGGAGATACGATTGTCCTCGGCGCGCGTTTGATAGTAATCATGTTGCACCACCTGCAACCAGACGAGCCGTCCGAACAGCAACGCAAAACAGATCAGGACCAGGCCGCCGGCGATGGCCACGCGACGGTTGAACTGCTCCAGATGTTCCTGCGGGTTCTTGAATTCCATCAGATTGGACGGTTTTCATCGTGTTCGACCGCTCGATACTGCGGTAACAGCAGTATGTAGTTGAGCGGATGCCAGAGCAAAACCGCAACGAAGCTCGACAGAAAATACAGTACGCCCGGAAATTCCGCGCCAGTCACCAGGCGAATCATCAGCATGATGAGTTGCGTACCCAGCAACAGCGGCAAAACGTGCAGCGCCTGCGAGACGACCGGGAACCAGAGGATGCGCCGCGACAAACCGCCGGCGGCGAAGGCGAGCAGCACATAGGCCAGCGCATGCTGGCCCATGACGCTGGCGTTGGCGACATCCATCGCGAGACCGAAGAAAAAGGCCGCGCCCATGCCGACCTTGAGCGGTTGGTGGATGCACCAGAACGCCAGGGTCAGCGCCACCCAGTCGGGAATGCCCGGCAGGCGGCCCAGCGGGATCAGGTTCAGGAGGAGGGCTGCGCAAAGCGACAGGTAGATGAACCAGCCGCGGGCCGGCAGCAGGATGCGCCGGGAGGAGTGGGTGGGCTGGATCATCTTGCCGACCTTTTGGCCTTCGCCGGTTTTTTTTCCGGATCGACGGGTTCTTCCGGCAGTTCTGGCGCAATGCGCCGGCCGAGTACCAGTACCTGGCTGTGGCGTTCGACACCGGCCAGTGGCATGGCTTCGATACGCGCGAAGGAAAAGGAATTGTTGCGGTCGATGCTGATCACCCTGGCCACCGGCAAGCCGGGCAGGTAGATGCCGTCCAGTCCGGAGGTCACCAGCGTATCGTCCGGCTGCACGTCGGCATTGGCCGGCAGGAATTTCAGCTCCATGGCGCCGCTGCCCGCGCCGGCCACCACGGCACGCAGACCGCTACGCGCCACCTGAACGGGAATCAGCTGGTTCTTGTCGGTCAGCAGGGTGACTTCGCTGGTCAGCGGAAAAACACGGGTGATCTGGCCGACCACGCCGAGATCGTCGATGACCGCCTGGCCGGTTTCCAGGCCATGGGTCAGGCCGCGATCGATAATGACGCGGCGGGTAAACGGGTCGCGCGCGGCGTAAAGAATTTCGGCGGCCTGGGCCGGCACGGCGAGCCTTTCCTGCATGGCGAGCAGGGCGCGCAGGCGACGATTTTCGTCTTCCAGATGCGCCTGGCGCAGCAGCAGGTTGGCCTGCGCCAGTTGGCGCTGGCGCAGCGTGGCATTTTCCTGCAGCAGGCCGGCGAGGTCGGAAAAATAGTTGCCGGCTTCGCCCGCGCCCGCGACCGGCAGCAACACGGCTTTTTGCAATGGCCACAGCACGGTGGCCACTGCCATGCGCGCTACTTCGAGCGTGCGGAAACGCAAATCGGCCACCAGCAACAGCAGGGCCAGGGTAACGAAGAAGGCCAGTCGGACAAGCGGGGCCGGGCCGCGCTTGAAGAAGGGCGGCGGCGTATGGCCAATATGACCCGTGGCGGACATCAAAGCGGCAATTTGCTCCCGATAAAATAAAGCTGTGGCGAAAAAAATACGCCACTGCGCAGACTACCGGGAAAGGACTTATTCGTTGGCAAAAATACTGCCGAGTTTGTCCATCTTTTCGAGTGCGAGGCCGGAACCGCGCACCACGCAGGTGAGCGGCTCTTCGGCGACGATCACCGGCAGCCCGGTCTCTTCCATCAGCAACCGGTCGATGTCGCGCAACAGCGCGCCGCCGCCGGTGAGCACCATGCCTTTTTCGGCAATATCGGCGCCCAGCTCGGGCGGCGTGTGCTCCAGCGCGACCTTCACCGCGCCGACAATCTGGTTGAGCGGGTCGGACAGCGCTTCGAGAATCTCGTTGGAAGAGATGGTGAAGCTGCGCGGAATGCCCTCGGCCAGGTTGCGGCCCTTGACTTCCATTTCCTTGACCTCGGAGCCGGGAAAGGCCGAGCCGATGTTCTTCTTGATCGATTCCGCCGTGGTCTCGCCGATCAGCATGCCGTAGTTGCGGCGGATGTAGTTGATGATGGCATCGGCGAACTTGTCACCGCCGACGCGCACCGAGCCGGCGTACACCATGCCGCCCAGCGAGATCACGCCCACCTCGGTGGTGCCGCCGCCGATGTCGACGACCATCGAGCCGGTGGCGTCCGATACCGGCAGACCGGCACCGATCGCGGCGGCCATCGGTTCCTCGATCAGGTAGACCTGCGAGGCGCCGGCGCCCAGCGCCGATTCGCGAATGGCGCGGCGTTCGACCTGGGTCGATCCGCAGGGCACGCAGATGATGATGCGCGGACTGGGCGAGAGCAGGCGCGACTCATGCACCTTTTTGATGAACTGCTTCAACATCTGTTCGGTGACGGTGAAATCGGCGATCACGCCGTCGCGCATCGGCCGAATCGCGGTGATGTTGCCGGGCGTCTTGCCGAGCATCTGCTTGGCGGCGGCGCCGACGGCCTGGATGGTTTTCTTGGCGTTGGGCCCGCCTTCGGTGCGAATGGCGACCAC
>JAUXNZ010000177.1 GCA_030682595.1 Rhodocyclaceae bacterium
GCCGCAGCGCACTCGGGCACTTCCGTCAGCAACTTGTGGCCGTTAAAATGGAAATCACCAACCAGGGGCACATCGAGGTTCAACTGCGCCAGCCGATCGCGAATTTTCGGCACGGCGGCGGCGGCTTCGCGGGTGTTCACGGTGACGCGCACCACCTCCGAGCCGGCGCGGTAAAGCTCCGCCACCTGCTGACTGGTTGCAAACACATCGACGGTATCGGTGTTGGTCATTGACTGGACGACCACCGGAGCGGCGGGAGCGCCGTCCACCCCCCCGCCGACGGCGACCTTGCCGACCATGACGCGGCGCGTCGACCGACGCACCGGAGTATCCGTAGCGGTCATTATTCGAGTGTCAGCCGCGCCACTTCGGCGCGCGTGTAGGGCGCCAGATCGATCGGGCGACCCGCGTAGATCAGCGCAACCTTGCCGGCATTGCCGATGACGATATCGAAGGGCGGACGACCGGTCAGCGTCAAACGACTGCCGGCGGGATTCTCAGCGGAATGCAGCTTCTGCCGGGTGACATCGCCGACCTCGACCCAGGAGCGTCCGTGAAAAACAAATTGCAGGGTGATTTCGCCAACTGCAGCACCGACCGCGGCTGGCGTGCTGCCAGCTTCAGCGGGAGCCGGCGCGGCCTCCGGCGGAACTACCGCGCGAGATTCTGGCGTTGCGACTGCCGGCGCGGTGGCGGCAGGCACGGGTTCGGCTTCTGGTGCTGGAGACAGCAATGCGCGCGGCGCCGACCAGAGCCGGCTGCCTGCCGAAACGACGGTTTCCGTCGCCAGCGGCGGGACCAGGAAATGCCACAAACCCAGCAGCAGGGCGGCCAGCGCCAGGACTAGCGTCGCCGATATCAGGGGTGACCACTGACGCTTGCCCGGCTCGTTGGCAACGCCCATGTTGCCTGGGGCGCGCACTTCGGCCGGCGCAATGGGTGTATCGGCATCCAGCACATGCAGCAGCAGATCGGCGTCCTGTTTGAGCAAACGGGCATAACTGCGCACGAAGCCGCGCACAATGGTGGCGCCAGGCAGTCCGGCGTAATCATCGGCCTCAAGCAGTTCAATCTGACGCGGACTGAACTTGATCGAATCGGCCACCTCGGCAACTGACAGATGGGCCGCCTCGCGTGCGGCGCGTAGTCGCTGGCCGACGGTGGCAGGGGCGACCGCCGTTTCCATTTCGCCGCGCGAGACGGCTGACGCCGCCTCCATTTCACGCGGCGCGCCGGCTGACGCCGTCTCATTTGCACGCGGCGCGCCGGCTGACGCCGTCTCGCCAGCGCCGACTTTTGTCCCATCCTCCGCAAGCGGAGAAAATTGCAGCTCGTCTTTCAATCGAACTCTCCGCGCGACAATTTTTGCTGCTCGGGCGAATTGCGGAATTTACGGTGCAGGATGCCGGTAAAGCGCGCCTCGGCTTCGCGGTCGCCCAGCTTGCGTTCGATCCGCAGCGCCAGCCAGGCAGACTCAGCGGTCGGGTCCAGCAGCCGGGTGTGCAACTCCTTGATGATCTGCCGCGCCTCGGCCAGCCGATTGCTGCGGTAGGCGATGTCGGCGAGCCAGAACAGGGCGGTCAGATTGGCACGATCAATGCGCACCGCGCGGGACATGAAATCCTCGGCCTGCTGGTCATCCTTGATCATCAGGGAGCACAGTCCGGCATTCGTAAGCGCCTTGCCGGGCGTCTGGTAGAGCGTATTGCCGATGGCCCGCCGGAAATGGGCAAGCGACTCCTTCGGCTTGCCGGTCTGACAGAGAAACCAGCCGTAGTCGTTGTTGATTTCCGGGTCCCCCGGCGCCAGTTGCAAGGCCCGCTGGAAGCTCTGCTCCGCCAGCGGATTGCGTATCAGGGCCATATAAACCAGCGCCAGCAGATTGTGGGCGGGCGCATAACCGCTCTCCGCATCAATCGCGATACGCGCCCGCTCGAGCGCAATATCGTAATTCCCTGCCTGCAGGTAATAGTGGCCCAGTTCGGTATGCACCTTGGCGCGCTGGCCGGCATCGCTCGTGGCGGCCTGGCGGGAAACGGCCTGCTCGACGTTGCCGACATCAGCATCACCGACCGGGGCACCGGCGCAACCCGCCAAAAACAGGACCAGTATAAATAGGGGCAGCTTGCGCATCATGCATGCACCTCCTGCGCAATCGGAATAATCGTGCGGGTGCCGGATAGCGGCGCGTCGACAGACTTCGCGCCCCGCCGGGTGCGATCCTGAACCTGTCCGGCCAACTGCCCGCAGGCCGCATCGATACCGTCGCCACGCGTCTTGCGCACCGTGGCAACGACATCGGCGTTCATCAATATTTCCTGAAAACGCCGCACCCGCTCCGCAGTCGGCCGACGATAGTCGGAGCCGGGGAACGGGTTGAACGGAATCAGGTTGAATTTGCAGGGTACCGTGCGGGTCAGTTGCAGCAAGGCATGGGCAGCGGCGTCGCTGTCATTGATGCCCGCCAGCAGCACGTATTCGAAGGTAATGAAATCGCGGGGCGCCTTTTCAAGATAACGCCGGCACGCCGCCATCAGTTCGGCGAGCGGATACTTGCGATTGATCGGCACCAACTCGTCACGCAGCGCATCCGTGGGCGCGTGCAGGGAAACCGCCAGCGCTACCGGCACGCTATCGCGCAGCCGATCGATGGCCGGCACCAGTCCGGCCGTGGACACCGTCACCCGGCGACGCGACAACCCGTAGGCATGATCATCGAGCATCAGGCGCATGGCGGCAGAAACATTGTCGAGGTTCGCCAGCGGCTCGCCCATGCCCATCAGCACGACATTGCTGATGACCCGTTCGCCGGAATCATCGACGC